>JANPDD010000095.1:0-2111 GCA_031431295.1 Hyphomicrobiales bacterium
GGCGGGATCCTGGGGATCGAGTGTGCTTCTCTGTGCGGGCGGCGGTCTTGCAGAGGCTCGCGCTTGAACGCACCTCCCTCGACGAAGAGGAAAAGCGGGTGGCCAGCCGGATTGCTGAATTGCAGCAGCGCCGGGAGCAGACCGAGGCCGACTTGCGCCGCGAGGAAAACCTGCATGCCGACACGCAGGAGGTGATTTCGAGGCTCACGGCGGAAACCCATGAGTTGGAGGCTTCATTCGAAGCTGATGCGGATCGCCGCAGTGAGGCCGCCGCCGCCATGCAGGCCGCCGCCGACAGCCTGGCCCAGGCCCAGGAGGCCGCCGACGCAGCAGCAGGCAAACTTGCCGACCTTGGTGCAAGGCGCGCCGCCATGGAGCGCAGCCTCGTCGAACAGAAAAGCCGCCTCGCCCGCCTTGACGCTGAAGTGCAGGCGCTTGGCCAGCGCAAGGATGCGTTGCTGCAATCCCTTGGCGGGCTGACGGACGCCGCCACCCTTGCTGCCGCCGTTGAGGCCGCCATTGCCTCCGCCGCAGGAGCGGAAAGCGCTGCCAGTGCCGCCGAGCAGAACCTCAACGCCGCCCGCGCCCATGAATCCGGAAAGCGCCAGCGCCACGACGAGGCCCGCCGCCGGGCCGACCAACTGGCAACGGAAGTCCGTACACTGACGAATTTCCTGCGCAATGACGCCGGTGGAGTGGGTAGCCTGTGGCCCGCCATCGTCGACGCCTTGAATGTCGAGCCAGGCTATGAATTGGCACTTGCCGCGGCCCTGGGCGACGACATCGAAGCCTCATCGGATGAGGGCGCACCCGTCCATTGGCGCGGCCTGCCGCAACTGGGTGAAATCCCGCCGCTTCCGGGTGATGCAACGCCCTTGTCCCGCCATGTCGAGGCGCCCCCGGCGCTCCGCCGGGCGCTGTCCCATGTGGGCGTGGTCTCGCGTGAGGTTGGTGCGGCCGTGCAGCCGCAATTGCGCCCCGGCCAGCGCCTGGTGTCGCGCCAGGGAGACGTCTGGCGCTGGGATGGTTTTGTCGCTGCCGCCGAGGCACCGTCTGCTGCCGCAAAACGCCTGGCGGAACGTAACCGCCTTGCCACGCTTGAAGCCGAGTTGAAAGATGCAGCAGCAACCGCCGAGGTTGCCAGCAGTGAATTTGACCAGTCCCGCGCCGCGGTTGAGGCCGGTGCCCTGTCCGAGCGCGGGCAGCGCGAAGCCTGGCGTACGGCAACGGCTGCCCTTGATGTCGCCCGCCGTGCGCTGCAGGCCCATGAGCGCAAGCTGGCCGAGCAGACGGCCCAGACCAGTGCACTGGATGAGGCCCTGCGCCGCACCGCCACGCAGCGTGCGGAAACAGTGGCGGCAAGCGAGGCCGCAATGGCGGAATTTGCCGGTTTTCCCGCCCTCGACGGATTGCAGGGTGAGGCTGCCGCTGCCCGCGAGACCCTGAACCAAAATCGCGCCACCTATGGCGAGGCCCGCGCCCGCCATGACGGGCTAGAGCGCGAGGCCCGGCTGCGCAGCGACCGCCTGAAGGCCATCACGACCGAAGCCACGCAGTGGACCGAGCGCGCTGCGAAGGCCCGCCAGCAGGTGGATGCGCTCCAGTCCCGCCGTGACGAAACGGCAGCACTGCTCACCGAGCTGTCGGCCATGCCCCAGGTGCTGGCAGACAAGCGCCACACGCTGATGAACCTGCTGCAGGACGCCGAGGCCAGCCGCAAGGCGGCGGCCGATGCCCTGCAACGGGGAGAAAACGCGGTGCGTGAAGCTGACGCGCTGTTGCGCGAAGCCCAGGAGCAGGCCTCCGCCTCGCGTGAAAACCATGCGCGGCTTGGCGCCAGGCTCGAAGCGTCGCGCCAGCGCCAGGACCATTGCCAGATTCGCATTGCTGAAACACTGAACTGCCGGCCTGACGCTGTGCTCGCCACGGCAGGCGTCGAGGCCGGCACGTTGCCGCCCGCCGAGGAGATTGAACACAAGCTCCTGTCATTGCGTGACGACCGCGAGCGCCTGGGTGCCGTGAACCTGATGGCCGACGCGGAAGCGGTCGCTGTGGCAGAACAACTCGACAAAATGAAGTCCGAGAAGGATGAGCTGGTCCAGGCGATAGCC
>JANPDD010000096.1:0-31777 GCA_031431295.1 Hyphomicrobiales bacterium
CAACTTCGTTGGGGGAACTGCCCAACGGGCTGAGGGGGTGGGTGAAGCACGCATCGAAACACCCCCTCCCGGCTTCGCCGTACTCCCCCAACGCAGTTGGGGGAGAAAAAACTCACCGGCTGCGCTCAATCTCCACGCCGACACTGCGGGTGTTGGCGATGATGTCGGGCTTTTCGACGCGCACCCGGGCCGCCACCACGCGCCGGTCCGTGAGGCATGAGGCCGCGATTTTCTCGCACAGTGTTTCAACGAGATTGATGTGGCCCTCGGCGATGATGGCCTCAACCTTCTTCACCACGATCTCGTAAGACACCACATGGCTGATGTCGTCATCGCCCGAACCTTCCGTCACAGAGAGGTCGATATTGATGATGATGCGCTGCGGCTTCACCTTTTCACTGTCATAGATGCCGATCAGCGCCTGCGTGTCGAGGTCGCGCACGAACACATGGCGCAGCCGCGCGGCGGCGCTTGCAACGTGGTGCGAGATGATGGGCCGTCGTGTCATTCCTGAACCTCAACAATATCCGGCGTCTGCCAGACAAGATGCTGGCCGCCATCCAGCGCGATCATTTGCCCGGTCAGCGCCGGTTGCGACAGTATGAATTTCGCGGCCTGCGATATTTCCACGGGCGACGTGCCGCGCCCCAGAAGCGTCAGCCGGGCCTGCTTGTCAAACTCCGACTGGTCCATGCGCGCCGAAGGTAGCGCTGGGCCCGGGCCAATGGCGTTGACGCGGATGCGCGGTGCCAATGCCTGGGCCAGTGTGCGCGTTGCCGTCCACAAGCCGGTTTTCGACATGGTGTAGGAGAAGAACTGCGGGTTCAGTTTCCACACCCGCTGGTCGATGATGTTGATGATGTTGCCATGGGTGTCAGGCGGCAGTTGCCGGGCAAAGGCCTGGGCCAGCATGACGGGGGCGCGCAAATTCGTGTCCTGATGGGCGGTCCAGCTCGCCTGCGTGATTTCGCCCACGCCATCCGGCTCAAAGACCGAGGCATTGTTGATGAGCACCGTGATGGCCCCGAGGGCGGCGCTGGCCTCGCTGATCAACCGGTCGGGCGTCGGCACCGAGGCAAGGTCACCCTGCACCACATGCACCCGACGTCCCATTGCGCTGATCTGGGCCGCCACCTCGCCCGCCTCGTGGCGCGAGGTGTTGCAGTGAATGACAATGTCATGGCCATCACGCGCAAGGTCGAGCGCCAGCTGCTTGCCGATGCGTTTTGCCGCCCCGGTAATCAGGATGGTTTCTGGCCTGAGTTCTGGCCTGAGTTCTGGCCTGACTTCCGGCATGCTCAGCCCTTTGCCGAGAAAATGACGTAGTGCTTTCTGACTTTCCTGACCGTTTCCCACGTGCCGACAAAGCCTGGCGGGATGATGAAGCCATCACCCTTCTTGAACCTGTGACCCTTCTCTTTGCCGTCTTCCGTCAGCAGCACTTCGCCTGACAGGATGTGGCAATATTCCCATTCGTCGTAAGCCACGCGGACCTTGCCCTTGCTCGCCTCCCACACACCGCAGGAAAGCCTGCCCTCGTCGCTCGTCCAGTGGTTCCATGTGCGGGTGTGATACTTGCCGTCGATGAGTTTTGCAGGATCGGGCCTGCCAGCCTCAGCCGCGGGTGCTCCTTTGCCCTTGGTTTTCAGGGGAATGGGTGCAGGCATGAAGTCCTCACTTTGTTCTTTCAATTGGGGCCATTTCAATCTGGGCCTGCGCGATCAGGTCGGCGCGGCTCAACGCGAAATCGCTGGCGATCCAGCGCTGCTCCAGCGCCCGCAAGGTCTGGCCCATGGCTGGCCCCGGCGCAAGCCCGGCCCTTTGCAGGTCTTTGCCCGTCAATGGAAAGGTGGGGATGGACCAGCCCGTGGGAAGGTCCGTCAGCGCCTGCCAGCCCCGGTCATCCATGGCGGCGCGGCTTCGCGCCCAGCTCAAGGCCACGGCATCGGAAAAACTCTGTTCACCCAGGATATAGAGGAGGTGGCGACGCTCGGCCGGGTTGAAAGCAGGTGCCAGGCGCGGCGCCTCGGACAGATCACGCAATCGTTTTGCCTGCTGATTGCTGAGGCGGATGGAGGGGCCGAAGTCCGCGCTGCCGCCATTCAGCGCAAAGAGACGGTGGATCAAATCGGGCTTCACGCGGCGCAGCGTGTGCCACTCCGGTGCCCGCGACATGAATTCCTTGAGAATGCCCGAGGCGTGCATGACGCGCAGCACCGGTGTTGGGCTCTCCGCCGCCAGCAGTTTGAAAATCTCGGCGGTAATCCGCTCGGCGCTCAAATTGCGGATGCCCTTGCGAAGCCGCACGCAGGCCGCGAGCCCTTCGGTATCCGGCTTTCCTTTTCCGTAATGGGCATGAAAACGGAAAAACCGGAGAATGCGCAAATAGTCTTCCCTGATGCGCCTCGCCGCACCCCCGACGAACTTCACTTTCCGCTTTTGGATATCCTCATAACCATCTGTAAAATCGTATATTTTTCCGTTTGCGTCACAGTACATGGCGTTCATGGTGAAGTCACGCCGCGCCGCATCTGCCGCCCAGTCGCCGGTGAAGGTAACGGTCGCCCGGCGCCCGTCTGTCGTCACATCGCGGCGCAATGTCGTGACCTCGAAGGGCATGCGGGCGTTCACCACGGTGACCGTGCCATGCTCAATACCCGTGGGATGAACGGCAAAGCCCGCGTGCTGGCATCGTTGTGAGACGTCGGCGGGCGAAAGGGTCGTTGCGATGTCGATATCGGAAACCGGAACACCGAGCAGGGCGTTGCGCACGGCACCCCCTGCAACCCGCGCTTCACCGCCCTCCGCCGAAAGGACCGCAAGCAGGGCCTGCAGGCGCGGTTCCGCCAGCCAGTTCGCCTGGGCCAGGCTGGGTAACTCAATCTGCCTTGGCTTGTGCGTCGCCATAGAGCCTGTCGCCGAGATTCTTGATCATGCCTGCCGTTGCCCCCCAGATATAGCGGTTCCCGAAGGGATAGGCATAGTAGTGGCGTGTCAGCCCTTGCCAATCGCGGGTATGGGTTTCGCGGTTGCGCCCGTCCATGAGGAAGGAGAGCGGCACTTCGAAGATGTCAGCCACTTCCCGCGCCTCGGGTTGCAAGGCAAATCCTTCACTGACAAGCCCAACCACGGGATTGACCAGAAAGCCAGTGACCGTGAGATAGCCATCAAGATAGCCGAGCGGGCGGACGAATTCGGTGGCCAGCCCGGTTTCTTCGCGCGCCTCACGGAGTGCTGCTTCCAGGGCTGTCTCACCAGCGTCACGCCTGCCACCGGGAAAGGCGATCTGGCCAGCGTGCTTTGACAGTTCCGCAGTGCGCTGGGTGAGAAGCACTGTGAGATCATCACCCCGGCACACGACCGGAACCAGCACGGCGGCGAGCTTGGGTTTCAGTCCATCAGGTATCATCCGCGCTTTCAGGTTCATGTCATCATCACTGGTGTTCCACGATGGCGGCGGCTCTGCCAGCAAGTGCTTCCCGGCGCGAACAAGAAACTGCTGCTGCTCAAACATGCCGCTCACGGCGCCCATCCAATCTCGCTCGCCCGCTGCATCGGGAAAAACTGCCCCGATGACCAAACGCCAAACCACGTGTCCACCACACTGCCTCTTGCAACAATGTCATAGAACAGGGCGCGCACCACCAGAGCCTCCAGGTTGGCGCGGACCAGCACATAGGGTTTCAGCCCCCCGGTCCCTTGCTCGATGCCAAAACGCAGGGGATGATCCGCATCCACCGTGACGGCATCATCACAGTTTGTCTCAAAACCGAGAACCTGTGCCTGCCCTTCCCCCGCAACAGACATGCGGATGGCCGTGAAGGGCGCGTCATCAACGCGGATGCCGCATTTCTCGACCGGCGTGACCAGAAAATACTTGTCGTCATCCTTGCGCAGAACCCGCGAGAACAGCGTGTACAGCGGTTTCCGTCCGATGGGCGAGTTCATGTAATACCAGGTGCCGTCAGCAGCGATCCGCATGTCGATGTCGCCGCAGAACGGTGGGTTCCACAGATGGACAGGCGGCAGCTTTGCGCTGCCAACCTGAACATCCTTTAATCCCTGCAAGGGATTGCTTGCATCGCGGCTTGCCGTCATCATTCACCCGACCGTTCAGAATCAGCTTCGGCATGCCTTTCTTGCGCCATGCTGCGGCGCAAATAAGGATCATCCGGACAGCTGCCCCGTGCGAAGAAAGCACGAACCCTTTACAAAACAAGAGCCCATTGCAAACAAGAGCCCATTGCAAACAAGAGATAGTGGAACATATGGCCAGCATCAACGACGCAGGAAAACAGGCAATCCGGGCCCTTGAGGATGCCAGCGCCCAATTGGGCCGGGCACGCGCCGCCTTGAAGGAGGTGATCTTCGGCCAGGACGACGTTATTGACCTGTGCCTCACCACCATTCTTGCGGGCGGCCACGGACTTATTGTCGGCGCACCGGGCCTCGCCAAGACCAAGCTTGCCAACGCGCTGGGCCGGGCGCTTGGACTTGAGGAAAAACGTGTGCAGTTCACCCCCGACCTGATGCCCGCCGATATTCTGGGCTCGGAAGTGCTGGAGGAAAACGAGCATGGCCGGAAGTCCTTCCGCTTCGTGCCGGGGCCGGTGTTCTGCCAATTGCTGATGGCAGACGAAATCAACCGCGCGTCCCCCCGCACCCAATCAGCACTTCTGCAGGCGATGCAGGAGCATCACGTCACCATTGCAGGCCTGCGCCACGACCTGCCGCGGCCATTTCATGTGCTCGCCACGCAAAACCCCATCGAGCAGGAAGGCACATACCCGCTGCCCGAGGCGCAGCTTGACCGCTTCATCATGCAGATCGACATTTCCTATCCGTCGCTGGAGGCCGAGCGCCGCATGCTGTTCTCCACCACCGGCAACGATGAAGCGCCCACCGCCAATGCCATGAGTGCGGCGGCCCTCATGGCGGCGCAGAAAAGCACCCGCAACATCCCCGTGGGCGAGCAGGTGGCGGATGCCATCCTGCGTGTGGTCAGGGCCGCAAGGCCAGGTCCGGAGGCTGACACGCTGGTGAATGATGCCGTGGCCTGGGGACCCTCACCCCGCGCCAGCCAGGCCCTGATGCTGGGGGTGCGCGCCAAATGCCTGCTCGAGGGGCGGCTTGCGCCATCGGTTGAGGATGTGGCAGCCCTGCTCGAACCCGTGTTCAAGCACCGCATGGCACTCAATTTCACGGCCCGCGCCGATGGCACGTCGGTGGCCGACGTGATCCATCACCTGAAAGGCCTGCTCGGCTGATGCTGCAGGCCTCCGCCACGGCCCACAGGCTTGCGCAAAGGGGAGAAGGTGCGAGCCTCGCCCTGCCGCCCCTGTTGGTGCGGGCGGAGAAGATTGCCGCAACCGTGATCCTGGGCGTCCATGGCCGCCGCGCCGCCGGCCCCGGCGAAACCTTCTGGCAATACCGGCCCTATGGCTTCGGCGACTCGACGCAGCGCATTGACTGGCACAGGTCCGCCCAATCGGACCGGGTCTTCATCCGCGAAAACGAATGGGAGAGCGCCAATACGTTATGGGTCTGGTGCAACACCGGCCCCCGCATGGAGTTCCGCTCGCACCTGGCAGCGGACACCAAGAAGGATCGCGCCCAGACCGTGGCGCTGGCGCTCGCCAGCCTCGCTTCCCGCGCCCATGAGCGCATCGGCGCACTGGGTTCGCCCCGGCAGCCGGGCTATGGCAGGTTGGCACTGCTGCGCGTGGCGGAGTGGTTTTCCGTCAATCACCAGGAAGGTTTGCCAGGCGCTGGCCCTCGGCAGCGCCGCGCCGCCGCTGTGCTGGTGTCGGATTTCCTGGAGCCGCTGGACGACGTGCGCCGCTCCGTCACCGCCATTGCAGCCGCCGGTGTGCGCGGCCACCTCGTGCAGATTGCCGACCCGGCGGAAGAGACCCTGCCCTATGAGGGGCGCATCGAATTTCTGGGATTGGACAAGCCCCTCAAATACCTGTCGCCAAAAACCGAAGCCTTGCGCGAGGATTATCAACGGGCTTACCAGCGCCATCGCGAAGCCCTCCGGCAGCTTGCCCGCTCCTTGGGCTGGTCTTTCACCTTGCACCGCACTGATGAGGCATTGGCCAAGGCGCTTCTGCCGCTTCACCTGTTGGTGAGCGGTGCTGTTGATCGCGGCAAGGTCGCCTGATGCAGGAGCTGTTGGGCCTTGGCTTTGCCACACCGCTTGCCCTTCTGGGGCTGCTGGCACTGCCGGTGATCTGGTGGTTGTTGCGCTTCACCCCGCCCCGGCCACGGCCCCAGGCCTTTCCACCGATCCGCATTCTCCTTGAACTGCGGCACCAGAACGAAACCCCTGACAAGACACCCTGGTGGCTGCTGCTGCTGCGCCTGGCTCTGGCAGCGCTGGTGATCCTGATGGTGGCGCAACCCTTCCTGCAACCCAACAGCGCGGGCGGGCTGCCGGCGGGCCAGCGCCTCGTCATCATCGATGATGGCTGGGCGGCGGCGCAAACCTGGCAGCAGCGCAAGCGCCTGCTTGCCGATGTGCTGGAGGATGCAGCGCGCAGCGCCGACCGCGTGCTCCTCGCCGGCACGGCACCGCGGCCTGAGGCCCGCACCCTTGTTGCTGAAGCAGCGGCCGCGGTCATCAACCAGACGCGGGCCCTTGCCGCTTCGCCGCTGCCCGTGGACAGGCTGGCGCTGTTGAAGCGTCTTGCTGATGCCGACATCACCGAAACCCGCAGCATCATCTGGCTGGCGGACGGCCTCGACACACAGTCGGCAAGTGCCTTTGTCACGGGCTTGAAGGCCCTTGTGCCGGGTGCGGCGTTGCACATCATCGCGCCCGCCGCCAAAGACCTGCCGCTTGCCCTGGCACAACCCCGCCTTGATACCAGCGAAATCACCGTGGACGTCCTCGCTCCCGTGCGCGAAATCCAGGGTGCCACCTCGCTTGTCGTCAAGGCCACCAATGGCCGGACGCTGCTCGATGTCCCCGTGACGCCAAAACCCGGCGGCACGGCGACGGTGAAATTTTCCCTGCCGACGGCATTGCGCAACGAGATCCAGTCCATCGCCATTGCGGGGCAAACCCACGCCGGTGCCCGGCAATTGCTCGATGATCGCTGGCGCCGCCGCAGCATTGCCCTGCAAACTCCGGCAAGCCTCGAACAGGCCCAACCCCTGCTCTCGCCCCTGCACTATGTGTCGCGCGGCCTTGAGCCCTATGCCGAACTCTTCACGCCGGAAACATCCGCCGACATTTCCAACCTGATTGACGGCGGCCTGTCGATGCTGGTGCTGGCCGATGTCGGCAAGGTGCCGGAAGACATTTCGCCCAAACTGGCCGACTGGGTCGCGAAGGGCGGCATACTCATGCGCTTTGCCGGCCCGCGCCTCGCCGCCGGCCATGACGGGTTGGTGCCGGTGCGCCTGCGCGAAGGCGACCGCACGCTGGGCAGCGCCCTCTCATGGGAGACGCCGCAATCCTTGCAGGCGTTTCCCCGCAACTCGCCGTTTGAGGGACTGGCCATTGACCCGCGCATCACAGTCTGGCGCCAGGTGCTGGCTGAACCTGACGCAGAGTTGGCGGCAAGAACCTGGGCCAGCCTTGCCGATGGAACACCTCTGGTGACGGCCGAGAAACGGGGTGCAGGCCTCATCGTCCTCTTCCACGTCACCGCCAACGCCGACTGGTCGAACCTGCCGCTCTCCGGCCTTTTTGTGGACATGATGAGCCGTGTCGCGGGGCTTGACCCCGCCCGGCAGGATTTCAGTGCCGCAGAGGCCGAGCCCGCCGCCTACAGCCCCCGCCTCGTCTTGACCGGAGCGGGTGATCTGGTTTCGCCCGATGGCACGACGCAAGCCATTGCTGCTGGTGAATTCGAAAGGACGCAAATCTCTTCCCGGCATCCGCCCGGGCTCTACGCCCAAGGCGGCAAGGAGCGCGCCCTCAATCTTGCAATCTCGCCGGACATGATGACGGTCATGCCCGGCATCGTCGCGGGCGTCAGAGTCACGGGTTATGAACCGGCGGTGCGAACCTCGCTTGTGCCGGGCTTGAGCCTTTCCGCCTTCCTGCTTTTCATCCTCGATTGTCTGTCGACAATTTGGCTGGGCGGTGGACTGTCCCGCGTGCGGCCCTTTGCGGCAAGCATGGCGGCAGTTCTCTTTCTGTTTTCAATGGGTTCTCCAGACAGCTTCGCCCAAGACATGAACATGCAGGCGGCTCTCAGCCCACGCCTGGCTTACGTGAAGACCGGCAATAACGAGGTTGACCGCGTCAGCGCCGAAGGCCTTGCGAGCCTCACGCTCATCCTGTCCGACAGAACCTCCGCCAACCTGGCAGAACCATTCGGTGTTCTCACGGCTACGGACGACCTCGTGTTTTTTCCGCTGCTCTACTGGCCCGTCCTTGATGACGCCGCTGCCCTGAGTGATGCCGAGAGAACCAAGATCGCCGCCTACATGAAGAACGGCGGCACGATCTTCTTTGACTTGCGCTCCGGCGGGCTCGACAGCGACGGTGCTTCAAGTGCAGCGCTCCGCCGCATCCTCGACAAGCTCGATGTGCCGCCGCTGGAGCCGGTGCCGGACAAACACGTGCTGACCCGCAGTTTCTATCTCTTGCAGGATTTCCCCGGCCGTTACGAAGGCGGACCCCTGTGGGTCGAGACGGCCCTTAGCGATCCCTCCGGCGGTCCTTCAGGCAATCCCCCGGGCAATCCCCCGGGCAATCCCGGCACCGCCGATGGTGTGTCAGCCATCATCATCGGTTCCAATGACTATGCTGCGGCCTGGGCCCTCGACCGCACGGGAAACCCGCTCTATGCCGTTGTCCCCGGTTCTGACAGGCAGCGCGAGTTTGCCTTCCGCACTGGCATCAACGTGGTCATGTATGCCTTGACGGGCAACTACAAGGCCGACCAGGTGCATGTGCCTGCCCTTCTCGAAAGGCTTGGGCAATGAGCGGCTGGGAGATTTCCTTTCATCCGCACCTGCCTTGGGCGCTGATTTGGGCCGTTGCCGGCCTCGGCGCGTTTGCTGTTGCGGCCATGCTCTATGCCCGCATGCGCGGCGCATTTCTGCGCAGCAGCGCATTGGCCCTGCTGCTCGCCGCCATCAGCAACCCGCAACTGGCCCAGGAAGAGCGCCAGCCCCTGCCCGACATTGCCGTGATCGTCATTGATGAAAGTCCCAGCCAGGGTTTCGGCAAGCGCAGGGAACAGACCGAACAGGCCCTCGCCAGCCTGCGGCTGCAATTGGAAAGCCTGGGCAACACCGAAATCCGCCTGGCGCGCACAGTTCAGGGAACAGGGCGCGAGAACGACGGCACCCGGGTTTTCGCCGCATTGTCACGGATCAACGCCGATATTCCGCCGGACCGGTATGGAGGTGCGATCATCATCAGCGACGGCCAGATCCATGATGCACCCATCGCGTCCGATGTGGCCAAGACACCAGGCCCCGTTCACACCCTCCTCACAGGAAGCAGGCGGGAAGTGGACCGCCGCGTGGTGATTGAACAGGCCCCGCGCTTTGCCATTGCCGGGCAGTCCCACGAGGTCCGTTTCCACGTGGCCGAAAAGCCAGCGGGCAATGCGGCAATCGACGTGCACGTCCGTCTCCCCAATGGTGAAGAGCGTGTCCTGTCACTTGCGCCCAACGCCAGCGAAAGCATCGTCGTTCCCATTGACCGCGCAGGCCCCAACGTCGTGGAGTTCAAGGCGGCGGAAGCGGCAAATGAAATCACCACGGCCAACAACAGCACCCTTGCGGTGATTGACGGCATCCGTGACCGCTTGCGCGTGCTTCTCGTCTCGGGCGAACCCCACCCCGGTGAGCGCACCTGGCGCAACATGCTGAAGGCCGACACGTCCGTCGATCTCGTGCACTTCACAATTTTGCGACCGCCGGAAAAACAGGACGGCACACCGACCCGCGAGCTTTCGCTCATCGCCTTTCCGACACGCGAACTGTTCCTGGAAAAACTCGACCAATTTGATCTTGTGATCTTTGACCGCTACCAGCGCCAATCGATCCTGCCTGACGCCTACCTCGCCAACATTGCGGAATATGTGCGCCAGGGCGGTGCCGTACTGGTCTCGTCAGGTCCGGATTTCGCCAGTAGCGACGGCTTGGCCGCAACCCCCCTGGCAAGCGTGCTGGCGGCGCTCCCCAGCGGCGGCATCACCGAAACGCCCTTCAAGCCCGCCGTGACCACGACGGGCCAGCGCCACCCTGTGAGCCGTGCACTGCCCGGAGACAATGGCGGCAATCCCACCTGGGGCCGCTGGTTCCGGCTGATCGACACCCTGCCGCAGAACAACGCGCAGGACCTGTTGGCGGGGCCTGGTGGCAAACCACTGCTGGCCCTGGCCCGGGTCGGTGATGGCCGCGTGGCACAATTCCTGTCGGATCAAGGCTGGCTTTGGGCCCGTGGCTTTGAGGGCGGTGGTCCGCAAGTTGAACTCTTACGCCGCATTTCACATTGGCTGATGAAGGAGCCGGACCTGGAGGAGGAAGCCTTGCGGGCGCGCCAGGACGGGCAGAACCTTATTGTCGAACGCCAAAGCCTGGGTGAGCAACCGCCGGAGGTTGAGGTCACATCGCCTTCCGGCAAGCAGTTCAAAATCCCCCTTGTTGCCGCGAGGCCCGGCGTTTTTGCGGCAACAGTGCCTGCGGCGGAAACCGGCCTCTATGCCTTGCGCAATGGCGAGCACAGCACCTTTGCCATCATCGGCAATGCCGACCAGAAGGAATTTGCCGATGTGGTGGCAACAGCGGACGTGATGCAGCCCACGGCAGCCGCAACCGGCGGCCGCGTCGCTTGGTTGGAAGACGGCAGCCCGCGCCTGAGCAAGGCAAAAACCGGAGCCATCATGGGCGGCTCCGGCTGGATGGCGCTCCGCGACAATCAGCAGTTCCGTGTGCTGGCGGTGCGTGAAACGCCGCTGTTCTCGACACTCACAAGCCTTGCCGTGCTGCTGTTGGCCTTCTCCTTCATGTGGTACCGCGAGGGCCGCTAAACCGGTGCGGTGGCAGGACGAGGCCGTGCGCTGCCGACAGTGCGCCTGAGCGCAATTCAAGAAACAAGAGGCGCTTGGGATCAACCGGCCCCGGCAGCAGCAATTGCCCCTCCGGCACCTGCATGAAACCAACACGCGCGTAATAGGGCGCATCGCCGACCAGTATGACAAGGCCGTGGCCCGCCGCCCGGGCCCGCGCCAATGTCTCGCGCATCAGGGCCATGCCGATGCCCCGGTTCTGCCGCAACGGGTGAATGGCAATCGGCCCCAGAAGGAGCGCTGGCGTTCCCGCAGCACCAATGCGCAACGGCCAATAGCTGATGGTGCCAACGATGCCGAGTTCCGCCTCGCGCACCACCCTGGAAAGGCCATCCACGGGTTGGTTGCCCTCGCGCAGGCGATAAGAGGTCTTGCTGCGCCGGGCGAGCCCGAATGAGAGGTCAAGCAGGTGCTCTATGGCAACGGCGTCGGCGGCTGTTGCCGCCTCTGGAACATGGGGCTGGGACATGGAAATTCCGGATGCAAACAGGATTCAGGCTCACCTGCTCCCCAAGCGGGCGCAAGCATTGACGAAAGGTTCAGCCTCGTCCTCGTCGCATTGTCCTTCGCCCGGCAATTTTTTCCATGGTGGCGCGCATAGCGATGGCAGCGACTCGCGTCAAGCCATTACCAGATGGGTGAAACCGGAAGGCCTCCGACAATCTCCTCGATGCGGCGGCGGCTTGACGCCATCACATCGGACGGCAAACTGTCGGGCATGAAAAATTCCGCCGCCAAAATTTCCCGTGTGGGTGTGAAGCCGGAACATTCGAACGCCCGCAGAACATAGACGACGAGATGATCGCCGGGGAATCTCTCATGGTTCGAGAACACGCCGTGCAGCCGAAGTGGCTCCGTGGGCACAACAGCCGCCTCCTCATGCAACTCGCGCAGCGCCGCCATCTCGCAGGTCTCGCCGTATTCAACCCCGCCGCCCGGCAGAATCCAGCCCGGCGCATAGCTTTGCCTGACCAGCAGGACACGGCCCTGCGCGTCGATGACGCAAACGCGCGCTCCCAGTGTCAGGCCGCGCTTCCAGCGCAAATAGCGCCGGCCCAGGGTTCGGTGAAAGGCCGCAAAAAGGGCATGTCTCGCATTCATGTTGAGTCTCGCATTTCCTGGCCTTATGGGAGAGGACGACAAGGACGTCCAGATCAGCAATTCATGACCAAGCTATTCGAGATATTTTTCAAGGCTGAGGGAACACGGCCTTGGCTCGTGCTCATCTGCCTGCTCCTGGGAGGCCTCCTCGAGGCTGTCGGCATCGGCTCGCTGCTGCCGTTGATCACTTCCCTCCAGGCCCAGGGCGGACCCCCCACGCGATTTGAGGACGTGTTTCACCGGATATTCTCAGCACTTGGCATGGAATCGGGCTTCGGCACGCTCATCATCGTCATTGTGGCCATCATGGTCCTGCGCGCCGTCATGCTCTATGTGGCCATGACCTATGCCGGCATCAACAGTGCGCGTGTCTCCAACAACATCCGCAAGCGGCTCATCAAGGCGCTGTTTGACGCGCGCTGGAGCTACTACGTCAATCAAAGCAGCGGCCGCCTTGCGTCCACCATCAGCAATGACGCAACCCGCGCCGGTGACGCCTACTACACCTCCGCCGTCACCATTGCCATGTCGATCCAGATCCTGGCCTACAGTGCCATTGCCCTTCTGATCAACTGGAGGGTGGCCGTGCTTGCGGTAGCGGCGGCCCTTTTCATGGCCGCGCTTTCGAGCCGGGTTGTCAGCATTTCAAAGCGCGCCGGCTACAAGCAGATCGACCGCACTGCGGCGCTGACATCCGACATGGTGGACCTTGTGCACAATCTGAAGTCACTGAAGGCGATGCATCGCTATGACCCGATGATTGTGGGCCTTACCGACCTGGCGAGAAGGTTGAAGCGGGCGCTTTACACGCAAAACCTTGCCAAATTTGCCCTGCACTATGGCAACGACGCGCTGATGGCAATATTCGTTGGCGCTGCCGCCTGGTTTGCGGTGGTGCGCGCCGGCATTCCTATCCAGGAGCTATTGGTGCTTGGCGCGCTTTTCATCCAGGTCATCGCCTATGCCACCAAACTTGTGAAACAGTTTCAGGCTGCCAAGCAGGTTGAGGCCGCCTATGTGCGCGCCGAAGAAATGATCGCCGATGCCGCACAACAAAAGGAAATCCGCGTGGGAACTCAAGTTCCCGCAAGGCAGAGCGACATCGTGTTCGACCGTGTGAGCTTTTCCCATGGTGCAAAGCCCGTGCTGCGCAATGTTTCCCTCACTGTTCCGAGGGGCCAGATCACTGTGCTGCAGGGGCGTTCCGGGGCGGGCAAGACCACGCTCGTCGACCTGCTCATCGGTTTCCATCGCCCCGATTCCGGCCGGATCACGGTTGGCGGAACCTCGATTGCCGATGTCGATCTTGCCCTCTGGCGTCAGATGATCGGATACGTGCCGCAGGAGCTGACACTCTTTCACGACACGGTGCGTGAAAACATCACCCTTTCTGAAACCGACATCACCGATGAGGACATTCAGTTTGCCCTGCGCCTTGCCGGTGCCGCTGAGTTTGTGGCGGCCCTGCAATCAGGGATGGACACTGACGTCGGCGAATTTGGCAACCGCTTTTCCGGCGGCCAGCGCCAGCGCATTGCCCTGGCGCGGGCGCTGGTGCGGAAACCTGATGTGCTGGTCCTTGATGAAGTCACAAGTGCCCTTGATCCGGAGAACGAAAACGCCATCATCGAGAACATCGCCCGCCTGAAGGATGGCTTCACCATCATCGCCATCACCCATCGCCCCGCATGGACCCGCATTGCCGACAAGCTCTATCAGTTTGACGGCGGCAAGGTGAGCGAAGTGGTCCAGCACAAAACCCGCCGCCGCCCGATGAAGGCCCTTGCACAATGACCGCCGAAATACGCGAGATTGCCGACAAGAAGGGCCTGAAAGACTTTCTCAATGTGCCATTTGATCTCTACCGCGAGGACAAGAACTGGGTGGCACCACTTTTTCTCGAGCGCCACGATCACTTCAACACCAGGAAGAACCCCTACTTTCTGCATGCCGACGTGCAATTGTTCGCCGCCCACCGCAATGGCAAGGCGGTCGGCCGCATCTCTGCCCAGCATGACAGGTTGCGCCTCGAGCACCACAAGGACGCAACCGGGCAATTCGGTTTCTTTGAATGCGAGGATGACAGCAACACGGTCGCGGGCCTGTTTCAGGCCGCATCTGGCTGGCTGAAGGCGCGCGGCCTCCGCCGCATGCTGGGGCCTTTCAATTTTTCCATCAATGACGAGATGGGCCTGTTGGTTGATGGCTTCAGCACCCGTCCCAACATGATGATGGGCCACGCCCTGCCGCGCTATGCCGCAGCCTTGGAGCAGATTGGCTTGCGCAAGGAAAAAGACGTGATCGCTTACTTTACTGATCATACGGGCCAGCTGCCGCCGGCGCTTCTCCGCGTCATGGAACGCGCAAAGCGGGGCGGGCTTGTGACAACGCGCCATCTCGAAAAGAAACACCTGGCCCGTGACATTGCCATCGTGATGAGCATCTTCAATGATGCCTGGTCGGACAATTGGGGCTTTGTTCCGTTCACGCCTGAAGAGTTGACCAAGCTTGGCAATGACCTGAAAATGCTGGTGTCGGAAGGCTCGGTGGTGATCGCCGACTACAAGGGCGAGCCAGTCGCCATGGCGGTGACGCTGCCCAATCTCAATGACTGGATTGCCGGCATGAATGGCCGCCTGTTGCCCTTCAACTGGGCGAAGCTTGCGCTCAACGTGATCCGCAAGAGGCCCACATCAATCCGCATGCCGCTGATGGGCGTGCGCAAGAAATACCAGGACACGCTTGTGGGCTCGGCGCTCGCCGTCACTGTGATTGAAGAGATCCGCCGCTTCCACATTCCCCGTGGCGTCACCAGCTGCGAAATGAGCTGGATCCTCGAAGAGAACCGCGGCATGCGCCACATCATCGAGGAATTGGGCGGCGTTCCCTACAAGACCTATCGCATTTACGGCAAGGACCTGTGAACGCGGTTCCACACTGGAGTGCTGTAGTTTTGGCCGCGGGCCGGGGGCCTGATGATCCCATGTCGCGGGCCTTTGGCGTGGCCCACAAGTGCGGCATTCCGGTTGGCGGCATTCCCATGTTGCAGCGTGTGCTGGCCGCCTTGTCCGCCGCCCGCGTGCAACAACCTGTTCTGGTTTCCATTGACGATGAAAGCGCGGGAAGGAACGCTGCTGGCCCGCTCGCAGGCCAGGTGACATTTCTGCGCTCGGCCACTTCAGCGCCCGCCTCTGCGCGTGCCGCTGCCATTGCAGCCGACCATTATCCGCTTCTGGTGACAACGGCAGACCATGCGCTCCTCACGCCTGCCATGCTGGCGGATTTCCAGACGCGAGCCCTGGCCTCAGGGGCCGACTTTGTTGTTGGCCTCGCGACGGCAGAAATCATTCTCGCGGCCTATCCGCAAACCAAGCGCACCTTCATCCGCTTTGGCCACGACCGTGTTTCAGGCTGCAACCTTTTTGCCGTGCTGAACCGCAATGGCCTTGCCCTGTTTGAGACCTGGAGCCAAATGGAGAAAGACCGCAAGAGGCCCTGGAAACTTGTAGCGGCTTTCGGCATCCGGCCGTTGCTGATGTACGTGTTCGGCCGGCTGACATTGGAAGGCGCGTTTGCGCAAGCCTCCAAACGCCTCCGCGTCACCATCAAGCCCGTCCTCCTGCCCTTCGCCGAGGCGGCCATCGATGTCGACAAACCGTCAGACCATGCGCTTGCCGAGGCCATCATCAGCAAGCGCCAAACCACGACCGGCAACTGAGCGGGTTTGGCGGCGGCTCAGCGCCCGTCCCACGCCGAGACAAGCTGGCGGGCAAATTGCAGGTCCGCAGGAAAATCAACTTCCGCCCAGCGCAAGCCCGTGATGGCGATCGTCGACACCGGCATTTTCTTGGCAAGCGCACCCACCACCGAGGGGAACCAGCGCTTCAGCCCCTGCGGATCGCGCATGGCATCCTCAAGCTCGGCCACATAGGCGCCAACGCCAGCCCCGCGAAAGACATAGAAACCAACGGCCTCCGCATCAACCGTATCAACCGGCAGCGTCTTTCCAACTTCAGTGAGGCGGCCCTTGTCCATCATCACCTTCATGTCGTCCGCGTCATAGCCGTCCTTGACATTGATCGCGACACTGACGGGCACCACAGGGGCTGCCAGCAGCCGCTCCACAAGGTCTTTTTGGAACACGTTGTCACCGTTGACCTGTACGAAATCACAGTCCATTTCGGTGCGGGCCAGCCAGCAGCTCGCAAGGTTGTCCGCAACCGCATAGAACGGATTGTACAGGCATTTCACCTGGACCCCGAGGTTGTGCGCCACGGCCTGCACCGTGGCCTCCATGCGGCCGGAACCATAGCCAGTGACCACCACAAAGTCAGTGACACCGCAGGCGGAAAATGCCTCCATCTGCCGTTCGATCAGCGGTTTGCCGCCGATATCCAACAGCGCCTTCGGCACGTCTGCCGTCAGCGGCAGCAGCCGCTTTCCCTGGCCGGCGGCAAGAATGATGACACGCACGAGACTTGAACCTGTGAAGTTGATCAGACTAGAACGGGTTCCTTGGCATTCGATTCACGGGAAGTCAACGGAAGGCCCCATCTCCATCATGTTGTTTACACTTGCCCATTTCTCCGATGTGCACCTAGGGCCGGTGTCGGCGGGCGACATTTTGGGATCCTTCCGGTTGAAGCGCCTGGTCGGCGGCGCATCCTGGCACTTTCGCCGCAGGCACCTGCATGTGAACCACATTGCCGATGCGCTGCGCGCCGACATTCTTGCAGCAAGGCCCGACCACATTGCATTTACCGGCGACCTTGTGAACCTTGCTGCACAGGGCGAGTTTGAACGCGGGCAGACGTGGCTGCAAGGCTTTGGCGCGCCGGACAAGATCAGTTTTGTGCCGGGCAACCATGATTCCTATGTGAAGAACGACCATGCTACTGGCCTTGGCCTTCTCCAGCCCTATACAACAGGCGACGGTCGCCAGGCAGAGATTGCGTTTCCCTATGTTCGCCTACGCCGGAATATCGCCATGATTGGCGTGTCATCGGCACAGCCGCAGGCGTTGTGGCGCGCAGGAGGACAACTGGGACAAGATCAACTCACAGCGCTGGAAGGGATGCTTGCCGAATTGGGCAAGAAAGGATTTTACCGCGCTGTCATGGTTCACCATCCGCCGCTGCCGGGATTGGCGGTGGCAAGGAAGGCCCTCAGGGATTCGGCACAGTTCAAGACTGCGATCATATCGGCGGGTGCAGAACTGGTCATTCATGGCCACAACCACAAAGCCATGCACACGGAATTGCCAACAGCCAAAGGCATGGCCCACATCATTGGTGTTCCCTCCGCCAGCCTGGTTGACAGCGGCCGTCATGAAGGCGCCCAATGGCACAGCTTCAGCATTGGCCGCTCCAAAGGCGTCTGGCAAACCACCATGTCCAGGCGCCGCTGGAGCGCAGAGCTCGGCGGCTTCGTCGATGCCGGGAGCGTGCCCCTGAGCCACGAAAAAGACAGGAAGGCAAATCTTCATGGATCATGACCGCATGCCCCATGCAACACTGCTGAAATTCGGCTATCCGCACTCTCTTTTGCTGGAAGGCAGCCATTGGTGCGTGCTCCTGCGGCCGCAACAGGTGACACTGGGCGCGCTGGTGCTGGTCTCCCGCAGCGATAGCCACTCACTTGCCAGCCTTGAGCCCGCCGCCTTTGCAGAGATGGGAGACATGACCCGCGACATTGAGGCGGCGCTGATGCGCTTCAGGCCCTTCGATAAATTGAACTATCTGGCGCTGATGATGGTTGATCCGCATGTCCATTTTCATGTTCTGCCGCGCTATGCCACGCTGCAACGCCATGGTGGCGTTGATTTTACCGATCCGGGCTGGCCGGCAGCACCCGAACTGAAATTTGCCACGCCCCTCGACACGACACAGAAGGACGCGCTGCGCGAAGACCTGTTGCTGGCATTCAAGCAAGGCGCGGTGCATTGATGTGCGTTCCGGGAATGCCCCACAGGGTGTCAATGTGCTGACCATTCTGGACAGATATGTGCTGCGGCAAGTGCTGGCCCCCCTTGGTGCCGCATTTTCCATCGGCATTTTGATGCTCCTCGCTGAACGGCTGGTGCGGCTGCTTGACACCACACTGGGCAAGAAGAATTCCTTTTCCGCAGTGTTCGAGTTGCTGGCCTACCTGGTGCCACACTATCTCGGCACCGCCGTCCCGGCAGCGCTTTTCCTGGGACTGCTGTTTGGTTTCAACAAGCTGTCACAAAACCGGGAGCTTGAGGCGATGATGGCGGCAGGCGTTGGCCTGCACAGGCTGGCAAGGCCTGTTGTGCTGCTGTCCGTGGCTTTCAGCCTCGCTTCGCTGGCGATCTTCGGCTGGCTGCAGCCCTTGACGCGCTATGCCTATCGTTCCGTGTTGTTTGATATCGGAAACATTGATGCCTTTTATCTGGCTGAGGAAGGTGTGTTCATGCAGGCGGGAAGCCGCACCTTCATCCTCGACAGGCTTGACCGTGACAACAACCGCTTCAACCGCATCTTCCTGTTTGACGACAAGGGTGCGGCCGGCAGTGAAACATTGACGGCGACAGATGGCATTCTCGTCCCCGTCCCCGGCCAAACACGGCCCGTGCTGCGCTTGAACAACGGCCACAGACTGGCAATTGAACGTCCGCCCTCGGCAATTTCGTCTGAACCGCCGATGCCGGCGACGGTCGCGGAATTCACAACCACCGACACACCGCTGGGCAAGGTCTCGAAGGACCTGTTCCGCCCGCGCGGCGATGACGAGCGCGAACTCAACCTGATCGAATTGTACTCCAGGGTCGACTCGCCGCCACGCGGTGCCACGCGGAATTCGATGCGTGCCGAGTTGCACCGCCGCCTGGTCTATATTCTCTCCATGCTGCTGCTGCCGTTCCTGGCTCTGCCTTTTGCCGTGGGCCACTCGCGCAGTCCCCGCGCCTACCGCATTGGCATTGCGCTTGTTGTCATCATCCTCTTTCACGAAGTCATTGAACAGGGTGCGTTGGCAACGCGGTCAAGCGGGCTATCCCCGTGGTTGACGCTCTGGCTGCCACTTGCCCTGCTGTCGGTATTTTCCGCCTACCGCTTCCATGCCGCGAGCTTCAAGCTGGAGGGCGAAGGCCTCGACAGGATCATTTGGCCCATCCAGGATTTCCTGGCGTCCACATTCGCGAGACTGCGACGCCTCTTCGGCAGGGGTGCCCAATCATGAAGATTGTTGCCATGATGATCAGCCGCATGGTGATGCTGCGCTTCCTTTTCATTCTCATCAGCCTCTCATTGTTTGTCCTGTCGCTTGAGGTGGTGGCCTATTCCAAGGACATTCTGGCGCTTGACCAAAACGCCCTTTCGGCCGTGGCAAGCTATCTGCTGCACCGTTTGCCCGCCACCATGGCGACATTCCTGCCCATGAGCCTGTTGCTGGCCATTCTCCTGTCATTGACGGAACTCAGCTACCGGAATGAACTCGTGGCCATCTGGGCCAGCGGCATTTCACCTGCGCGGCTCATCCTGTTTCTCACGCCCGTTGCCTTGTTTTGTTCGTTCCTGCATTTCGCCCTTCTCGATCGCGGCGTGCCGGCGGCCGCCCCGACACTGCGTGAATGGGCCATCGGCGACTATGGGGAAAAAAAATTGAAGATGGGCGAGCAGGACCCGATCTGGCTGCGGGCGGGCAACGACATCTTGCGCGCCGCCGGCGCCAGCCGCGATTCCCGCGAACTGTCTGACGTCGTGATATTCAAGCGCAACGCGGAAGGATTGTTGCTGGAGCAGGTTTTCGCCGCCCATGCCAAATTTGTGCTGGGGCAATGGCACTTGAGCAATGTCACCACCTATTTCCGCGAGGGCAGATTGCCAGAGCGGGCCGAAGATGTCATTTACGGTGGCGCAATGAAGCCCGCCGTCGAAGGCTCCCGGTCCGGCGATCCTGAGGAAATGACAATCACGGACCTCAACTATTTCATCGCCAACGACGGTTTCGGCATACGCCCCGCCTATGTCTACCAGACGTGGCGGCACAAGCGCTTGACGCCATTCCTGATTTCACTGGTGATGATCGCCATGTGCGTGCCGCTCGCCACGCGCTTCCGGCGCGGTGGCGGCCTGGGCCTGCTGTTCGCCTTCGGCATTGCGCTGGGTTTCCTGTTTTTCGTGCTCGATGGCATTGCCCAATCGGTGGGCGAACTGGGGTTTCTTGCACCCTGGCTCGCCGCATGGTCACCTGTCCTGATCTTTGCGATGATTGCCGCTTACCTCACCTTGCGCACCGAACACGTCTAGAATACCGCTGACCATGGCCAAGAAGAACTCACCCAAAGTAGTGCCAGCGCGCAAGGCCGCGGCAAAAAAACCAGTGGCCGCCGCCCGGCCCGCACTGCCGGGAACACGGCCACCACCGGACAATCTTGCAGCAGAAAAACCACTCCCGACATTCGAGCCTGTACTCCTGATTGTCGGCGCCAGCGACGCCAAGGTGTTTGGCAGGACACTGACCGAAAGACTCCACATCCAGTTCAAACGTGCAGGCCTCGACAAGGTTGTTGCCGAAGACACCGCCAGAAGCCATGCCGGACCCATTGTTTTTGTGCGCGCCGATGCCGTTCTTGACCAGCCGTTGATCGCAGGCCTGATCAAGCGGCCCAATATGCTACTGTTGTCGGATGATGGCGGCAACGCAACCGTGCTTGCAGGCAACATCCGCGCCCGCGATCTCGACGCTGTCTTGCAAGCACTCGGCGAGGGAAAAATTCCGGCTGTTAGGGGTCT
This sequence comes from Hyphomicrobiales bacterium, assembly GCA_031431295.1. Lineage (GTDB taxonomy): Bacteria > Pseudomonadota > Alphaproteobacteria > Rhizobiales > Aestuariivirgaceae > Aestuariivirga. The sequence goes on from JANPDD010000096.1 coordinate 20,900, forward strand.
GCTGTGCCGCTCGCCAGAGCAGCTTGAGCTCGATTTCTGGCAAGCCCTGCGCAAGAAGGAAACGCCCTACGCCCTCGCCGTCACGGACACCAACCTGAACGATGTGACCTGGCGCATGTTCATGGGAACCTACAAGGGTGCGACTGATCTGGTGACCAAGCATGTCTGGCCGCGGCCCGCCTACCACGTCACACAATTTCTCGCAGGACGGAGCGTCACGCCCAACATGGTGACGACCGTTGCCGCCCTGACGACCATCGCCGCATTCTTCCTCTTCCTCAGGGGGCAGTATGGCTGGGGCCTATTGGCAGCCTGGCTCATGACTTTCCTGGACACGGTTGATGGCAAGCTGGCGCGGACGACACTCACATCCAGCACATGGGGTGACGTATTTGACCACGGCATCGATCTTGTGCACCCCCCGTTCTGGTACGTCGCCTGGGCTCTGGGTCTTGCCGCCTGGGGCCAGCAATTTTCGCCCGCAGGTTTTTGGTGGAGCACCGGCATCATTCTCGGTGGCTATGTTTTGCAGCGGGTGATCGAAGGTATCAGCATCAAGTGGCTAGGCCTTGAAATTCACATCTGGCGGCCGATTGACACGCTGTTCCGGCAGGTGACGGCGCGGCGCAATCCCAATCTCATCCTGTTGACGCTCGCGTGGGCCGTCGGCCGCCCCGATGTGGGCCTCATCGCCGTTGCCGCCTGGACAGGGATTTGCCTTGTGCTCCATGGGTTTCAACTGCTCCAGGCCCTGCGTGCACGGCAAGCTGCGGGAACACCGTTGCGATCGTGGATGGCCCGCACGTGATTACCTCCGGCGTCATCATCAATCCAAGGTCTGGCCGTGGCAGCGGCAAGGGCCAAGCCCTGGCCGAGGCTCTCGACGGCAACCAACACATCCGTGTCACGCTGCTCAACCAGTTTGCCGAACTCGAAGCGTGCCTCACCACGTTGGCGGCCGAAGAGGCGCGATATCTGTTCGTGTCGTCCGGCGATGGCACGGTCCAGGCCATACAAACTCTTATTGCGGAAAAGAAACTGTTCAAGACGGCACCGCTCATCTGCCTTCTGCCCCACGGCACAACCAACATGACGGCCGCTGACCTTGGGTTCAAACTTCATCCGATTGCAGCACAGGCCGCCTACATCGCCCATCCAGCACCGGTGGAACTGCGCACCCGCCCTACGCTTCGGGTTGCAAATCCCCGGGACTGCAGCCCGCGCCACGGCATGTTTCTGGGAACCGGGGCGGCAATGGAAGCAACGCGCTACACCCAGACGGCGCTGAACGACCGCGGCATCAAAGGCGACATCGCCACCTTTGTAACACTTGCTGGTGCCGTGGGCCGCAGCATCTTGAGCCCTGCCAACAGCCAGGATCCCCGGCGTTTTGACAGGCCGTTTCCCATCACAGTGAGGGCCAACGGCGCCATTCTCTGCACCGGAAACCAGCTCCTGGCGCTCGCCACAACACTTGACAAACTGATCCTCGGCACCACCCCTTTCTGGGGCGGAAAAACCGGCCCCATCCGCGTCACCATTTTTCCCTATCCGCTGCCCAACATTGTCCGCTGGTTGCTGCCCGCGATCTATGGTGGTGAAAACCGTAACCCACCTCCCGGCGCCATGAGTTTGGCACTGTCAGGCTTCGAGATCGAAACGCCGGTTGATTTTGTCATCGACGGCGAATTTTTTTCTCCCCCCGCAGGCGAAGCCTTGCGCATTGAGACGGGTGCCGAATTCACCTACATCATCAGGTGATGGATGGACTTGCGCAATTCCTGAACGAGGCGGTGACACGACCGGTTCGACCGGCGATCAGCCAGGTGGCTGAGAAGTTGGCCTTGCGCCACGACGTAACCTTGGCCGTGCTGGCCTATGGCTCGGCATTGCGCGGGTCTTCGCCCGACGAAACCCTCATCGATTTCTATGTGCTGGTTGAAAAGCCGCAGCAGATTTCTGCAAATGCAGTTTCCCGCTTTTTCGGGCGCATGGTCCCGCCCAATGTCTACTACGGTGCCTGGCTGGTTGACGGGCTGAACGTGCGGGCCAAATACGCTGTCATGACCGCGTCCCGGTTCGCTGCCGCGCAATCGGCGGGAACTTCAAACCCTTATTTTTGGGCCCGCTTTGTGCAACCCTGCCGCCTGGTCTGGGCCAGGAACGAAGCTGCCAGTGCGGCGGTCATTGCAGCGTTGGCCACGGCAGCGCGCACCGCCTGTGGCCATGCCAAGGCCCTTGCGCCGGATCACCCCTGGCAGGTCCTGTTTGAAAACACCTACCGCACTGAACTGCGTCCCGAAAATGCGTCCCGCGCAGCCCACATCGTTGAAGCGGACCGCGCTTACTTCGACATGCTTGAACGGCTGCTGGCCGATGTGAAGCCGACACCTTCTTCCTGGGTGGCCAAACGCCTGCTGGGCCGCATGCTGTCTGTGGCCAGATTGGCAAAGGCCGCATTCACCTTTCAGGGCGGTGCTGACTATGCCGCCTGGAAAATCGAGCGTCACTCCGGCGTCAAGATCGAGGTGACGGAATGGCAGCGCCGTCATCCCCTGCTGGCGGGCATTCTCATGCTGCCAAGGCTGTTGCTTTCCGGCGGAATGAAATAGCGCGTTACGGCCTGCCCGCGACGACACGGCCAAAGACCGCGATGATCTGGTCGATTTCGGCCTCCGTGTGGGCCGCCGAAACCGAACAGCGCAAGAGGCACAGGCGATTGGGCGTGCCGGGCGGCAGTGCAATGTTGACATAAACCCCGCCCTGCAAGAGCGCGTTCCACATCGCGATCGTCGAGGGCTCGTCCTTGCATTTGACGGCAATGACCGGACTGACCACATCACAGCCCGTTTCAAGCCCAAGGCGCTTGAAACCGTTGAACAAGCGTTCCGAATTTTTCCGCAAGGCGTCGCGGCGCCCGGGCTCCCGGGCAAGCGTTCTGACTGCGGCAATGGATGTTGCAATGGTGGCAGGAGACGATGACGCCGTGAACATGTAGGGCCGCATGGCATAGCGCAGGGTTTCAAACAGCGGATGGTCGCCTGCGCCAAAGCCGCCGATCGAGCCCAGGCTCTTGGAGAAGGTGCCGACGATGAAATCGGCCTCGGCTTCGAGGCCCGCCTCATCGGCAAGGCCACGGCCATGGGGTCCAAGCACGCCAAAGGAGTGCGCCTCATCAACCAGCAGCTGGAACTTGTGTTTTTGGCGCAGCGCCACAAAGTCCTTGAGCGGCGCCCGGTCGCCCAACATGGAATAGATGCCTTCAAGCACCACCAGGCGACCGCCCTCCCCGCCTTCGCCACGCGACATGCGCTTGTCGAGATCGGCAGCATCATTGTGGCGGAAGCGCACCAGCTTGGCACCCGACAACGTGCAGCCGTCATAGATCGATGAGTGCGAGTCGCTGTCGAGGTAAATGGTGTCGCGGGGTCCCGCGAGTCCCGACATCATGCCAAGGTTCGCCTGGTAGCCTGTGGTGAAGACAACACAGTGCTTGCGCCCCAGGAACGCCGCGAGTTCCGCTTCAAGTTCCTTGTGCATGGCATAGGAACCATTGGCAATGCGCGAACCCGTGGTGCCGGTGCCGAATTCATCGAGGGCGCGTTTTCCCGCCGCGATGGCGCCTGCATCGAAGGTGATGCCCATATAGTTGTTGGTGCCGGCAAGGATTGTTTCACGGCCCTGGATCAGGGCGCGGGTGGGCGACAGAATTTTATCGCTGGTGACGCCAACGGCATTGACGCCCATCTCCATCATGCGCTGGAAGCGCCCGGCAAGGGGGCGGAGTTTGTCCAACAGGTCTGTCATGGCTCGCTTTCGTGACTCAGGCTTTCTTGATCCGCGCTTCAACCACTTTGACGAGGTCGCCAATGGTATGGGTTTCAGCGACGACATTCATGGGGATTTCAACGTCGAAAGTGTCTTCCACCTCCATGATGAAATCGAGAACGCCAACGGAATCGATATTGAGTTCCGCCGGAATGTCGGTTGCCGTGGAGAGCGGAATGTTCTTGGGATTGTGTGGGCCGAGCAGCCTGCAAATCTCGTTGATGATGGTCATGTCAGTCATGCCGGGGCCTTCTATCCACAAGCCTGCGGCGGGGCAACTCGCCCTCAACCATGGCGGCGAGCAGAGTGCGGCGAAGTCCCTCATTGAGCGGGATCGCCCAGTCCCGTGGCCAGCCCTTCCCCTCGGTCACCCATGACTCATGGTAGAGCTGGTGCATCTTGTCGGCCGAGATCATGCCGTGACGGCCCGTCAATGCCGCCAGAAAATCGGCGGTTCTGCCGATGGCATGTGCGGCGGCACGCGGCATGTGCATGTGCGCCCGTGGCCTGTCAAACAACGCCTGCGTTGCCGCGACGAGTTCATGCCAATGATACGGGCCGTGGGTATCGTCCACCTCGCGCATGCCACGATCCTCGCCCGCACAAGCGGCAACCAGGATCCGCGCCAGGTCTTCCGCATGGATGAGGGAAAATGCCGACGACTTCGTTCCCGGCAACAGCGCAAGCCGCGCCATCAGCGCCCGCAACAAGGGCAGCGTGGCCTTGTCGCCTTCGCCATAGACGGCAGAAGGCCTGATGATCAGGGTTTCCATGGCACCGGACATGACGTTCACGCGTGCCTCCGCCATGGCCTTGCTCTGCCCATAGCGGGACAGGTCAGGCTCTTTTGCGGCCAGCGAAGAGACATGGATGAAGCGCCGGCACCCTTGTGCCTTCGCGGCGGCAAGAACCCTGTCAGTGCCTGCAACGTTCACAGTTTGAAAGTCGGCCGCACTGCCGCTTGTGGCACCTGCCAAATGCAGCACCGTGTCGGCCCGCTCGCAAAACCGTGACAACGCAGCAGCATCGGAAAGGTCGCCCCGCACGACAGTGACACCAGGCGGAGCTGGAAATCGTGCAGGATCCCGCACCAGAACGCGCGTTTCACTTTCAGCTTGGGCCAGGGCGGCGAGCACATGCCGCCCCAGAAATCCGGAGGCTCCAGTCACCGCAAGAACACGTTTCATGAGAACCGCAGCAGCACTCAGCCCAAGCTCGCCGGCACGGAAATTTCGGCAATTTCACCGCGCACAAAACGGTCACGCGCACCGGCCCGTGAAAGCTTGCCGGACGTCGTGAACGGCAAGCTGCGCGGCGGCACAAGAACAATGGTGCACTCGACACCTGCGGCCTGGTTCACCTTCATGTGAATGGACTTGCGCAGTTCCTCTTGTTGCAGGGGATCGGAAATTCTGCATTCCACCAGCACGACAACATCGTCATTGCCGTCGGCACCCTCGACCGCGAAAGCGGCAACATCGCCGGACTTCAGCGGAGCAATGGTTTCAGCGGCCCATTCAATGTCCTGTGGCCAGATATTGCGGCCATTGTGGAGGATCAGGTCTTTAATCCGTCCGGTGATGACGATTTCGCCGCCGAGCAGATAGCCCATGTCGCCTGTATCCAGAAAACCATCACTGCCAATGGCCTGGGCCGTTGCCTCTTCGGCATTGAAATAGCCCGCCATGATGCTTGGGCCACTGACGAAAATGCGGCCAACATCGCGCTCGCCCAGCGCCTTGCCCGTGTCGTCACGCACTTCGATGACATGGTCCGGAAGTGCTGAACCGCAAACGACGAAACTGCGCACCCGTTCTGCACCGATTTTGGACGGAACAGCCTTGTGCCGCGTCTTGAGTGCCGCAAGATCCACTGTATCGATCTTGATCGGGGCTTCCACATCGCTGAACGAAATGGCCAGCGTCGATTCGGCCATGCCGTAGCTCGGTACAAATGACCGGGCACTGAAACCGGCAACGGCCAGCGTTTGCGCAAATTCATTGAGCACGTCGGCACGCACCATGTCACCGCCAATGCAGGCGGCCCGCCAGTGCGACAGGTCAAGGGTGATGGCCTCGCCATTGATGCGCCGCGCCGCCAATTCATAGCCGAATGTCGGCGAACAGGACACAGTGGACTGGTTTTCCGACATGAGCTTCAGCCACAGTGTCGGACGGCGGGCAAAGGCCGTCGTTGGCAGATAGTCAACCGTCACCTGGCCCAGCATGGGCGCCAGACAGAAACCCACAAGCCCCATGTCATGGTAAAGCGGCAGCCATGAAAAGGCCCTGTCATCTTCCCTCGTCCGCATGCCATGGCGAAGCATGCCTTCAGCATTGGCCATGATCGAGCGCTGCATGATCAGCACACCTTTGGGCGATGACGTGGAGCCGGAGGAATATTGGATATAGGCCACATCATCGGGGCCGAACCCTTCAAGCCTGACCATGGATTCAGGTTGGGCGTTGAGTTCAGCGTAGGTCAGGACGAGTTTGATCCCCGCGATGGCAGAACCTTCCCGGCAATGATCCTTCACGTCCTCCGTGGTAATGACGGCTGCCACGTCAGCCGCTTTGAACATGCCGGCCACCCGTTGCACATAGGCATCACGCCCGCCGATATACATGCTGTAGGGAACCGGACACGGCACCAGTCCCGCATACTGGCAACCAAAGAACGCACCCATGAAGTCGCTACCGGTTTCAGCCACCACGGCGATGCGATCACCGCGCTTGAGCCCAAGCGAAAGGAGTTTGCGCGCCGTTGCAATGGCCCGGTGGCGCAAGGCCGCAAAGGGCAAAACTTCAGCCAGCGCGCCGCGCCCGCCATAGAAATTGTAGCCCGTCTTGCCCTTGGCGGCATAATCCAGCCCTTCGGCAATCGTCTTGAAGCCACCCAATTGCTGGGCCAGCCCTTCATTGCGACGCGGCGTGCACGACAGCGCAGCAGCACCTTGCGTTTTGGCAGTTTCGACGTTCATCTACTGACTGTTGCCCGGTTTTTCTCGCATGTACCCAGCCTTTCCTATCAAGCGGTGGCACGGCAACGGAAATCAAAAGACATTTCACTTTGTAACAGTGGAATGTGTCCTAATATCTGAGGAATCCCAACAGGATGGCAAGAATCAAAAGAGCCAGCACCCCGAGCATGACTCCGGTGAACCAGACATAGGCGAGTGCGCCCAGGGAATAACCCGGCGGCGAATCCACTGTTTGCAATTTGCCCCTCGCCCAGGTTCGTTCACGCGCCACCACGCGGTGGGCAATATACTTCAGGACCACAGTCGACATTTCATCGAGATTGGGTGTTTCGTGGAGAATGTCGCGGCGCCCTTCGCTCTCCTGTTCGAGGCGGAAATTGCGCGTATCGGGCTCGATCACGACCGATGAGATGAGATCAATCCACAGGCGCGGCGTTTCACCCGGCATGATCGCAAGTTCAGTGAAACCCTGGGCGAGATGGTGGCCCGCAAGCTGCGGCAACAGCAGGCCCCTCAGTGCCGCCAACCTGAGTGAGCGCGCATCCTTCACGTTCATCAGCGCATCAAGATGGGCCGCCTCCGCGAGCCGGGCCGTCTTCAAGGCATCCGTGAATTTCTTGTGTTCGGCCACGCAACCCAACTCCGTTCCAATATGGCACAGGTCCGGCTCATTCCCGGCTCATCAAGCACCAACGTGCAGGAAAAGTGCCAACCTTCCAGCACAAGTCAACGGGGATCAAAGGGGCGGATGACCAGCTTCAGGCCGGGTTTGTCGCGCTCGCCCTCAACGCCCATGGCAAGCTCAGGGGTGCGCAGGGTCTGGCTTTTGCTGGCGAACAGCCGGTCCCAAACTGACAGAAAAGTTGAATAGTTGGAATCGGTGTCGGCACGCAGCGCGTGATGGTGGATCCAGTGCAGCGACGGCGTCACGATCAGGCGCGACAGGGGCTGTTCAAACCAGCCTGGCAACCGCAAATTGGAATGGTGGAACATCGCCGCAAGGGCAACGACGAGTTCAAACGCGACAACGCTGGTGAATGGAACATCCAGCAGTACAATGACGGCCGCCCGCACCAGCGCCGAGAGCAGCACTTCGCCAAAATGAAAGCGCAGCGCCGAACTCACGTCGAGCATGTTGTCGAGGTGATGCACTTCGTGAAAGCGCCAGAGAAATGGCAGTGCGTGGTTGGCCCGGTGCCACCAGTAGATCCAGAAGTCCAGCAGCACGATATCGAACAGCAGCATGCCCCACCCGCTCCACTCCACTGGCCGCCAGCTCAAGCCATGACTTGCCGCAAAATAGGTGAGCGGCAGCACAATGAGCGGCGAAAGGGCCGCGTTGATCGCCGCAAGGGAAAAATTCCGGGCGACGCGCCACAGGCCACCCACCCAGCGGGCAACGGGAAACAGCCGCTCAAGCACCAGAAGGCCAACCAGTACTGTGAGAATGATTCCGGGCTTGCTGATCAGGAATTCGGGCATTGTCTATCGGCTCCCTTGCCGGGTGAACCCCTTGGCCTGCAACAGCAGCGCAGCGAATTCCGCAAAGCCGTAGCCGCCTTCCGCCTCCGTCACATAGGCCGGCACATGCTGCATCAGCCCTGCAAACCCCTTGATATTGGCAACACCGACACCGAGCGGAAAACCGGCAAACATCGGCGCATCGTTGGGGCTGTCGCCGCAACAGGCGACGCATCTTTTTGCATCTTCATCCGAAATACCAATGAATTCCCGCAACATTCTGTTTGACATGGATAATTTGTCGTGGACGCCGAACCATGCATTGACATGGATGGAGCTGACCTTTGCAACGGCACCTGCCGCCGCAAAGACCTCCGCGATACGCTGCGCGGTGACGAGCGGCAGGCGCGGCACATCTTCGCAGTAATCGATTGCCACATCGATTTCCCGGTAGGCCTGGTCGGATGCAATGGCGGTCCCCGGAAAGTCGCGCAACACTGACCTGGCAATGTCCCACAACTTCGCGCTGTTTGCCACGCGATCATCCTGTGGCTGCGCGTAGACCCGCCGCATCTGCCTCGCTGCCGTGTCATAGGAGAAATAGAATGCGCCATTCTCCCCCACAACAGCAGCAACCGGCCACTGCCGGGCGATGAGGTCGCACCACCCCGCCGGGCGGCCTGTGACCGGAATGACCTTGATGCCCGCATCATGCAAACGTTCGATTGCCGCATAAGCGACGGCCGGCAAGCGGCCGTGCACTGTCAGCGTGTCATCAATATCGGTGAGAACCGCTGCAATCCTGCGCAACGCTTCCACGGGCATGTCCGCAAGTGGCCGCATCATTCGCCTGCCATTCAGAACAATTCGGAATATTTGTCGATCGACGATTGATCGACCGTGAGGAATTCACCAATCTGCGCAACATTGCTTTCATCGACTTGCAACTCACCCAGCCTGCCCGCCCGAATTGGCGCACCGGGCTCCACAGTCAGTTCCTTGGTGATCAGCGACACGGCAATGCGCGCCGCGCCATAGCCCACATCAACCGGGCTCCATGTGACGAAGGACGGAACCACGCCAGCCTGCACAGCGGCAACCAGGCGCGACGGCAGGCCAAAACCCGTGACCTTGATGGCATTCGCCCGGCCCAGATCCATGACGGCCTTTGCCGCGCCGTGCAGGCCCTCAAACGAGGTTGCAATGACGGCCTTGAGATCAGGGTAGGCCTGGATGATGGCCAGGGCTTCCGAATAGTTGCTTTGAAGTTTATCTGCGCCAAACACGGTGGTGACCCTTAAGAGTTCAGCGTGCTCCGGCTTCAGCCATTCCTTTTGCAGGGCCTTGTTGAAGGCCACATGCGACGCGTCATTGGGATCAGTGGACAACACCGCAACTTCGCCTTTGCCTGCCAGCGCACCCGAAACGATGGCCAGAAGCTCTGGTGCTGCATTCTCAATTCCCGGTGTCACAAGTTGCAAGGATCGGCCATCGGGCGGCAGCGGCAGGCCAATCGCAATCACTTTGATTCCGGCCTCAACTGCCCTTGCACAGGCTGCAATCACAAGGTCAGAGGCAACCGGCGAAATCACAATGGCATCGTGCCGCTCAGCCGTGACCTGTTCGACAAGGGCCGCCTGCAGCGCGGGCGCTTCGCCGGCCGGTGCCAGAAATGACAATTGTATGCCGTCGACTTCGGCAACAGCTTCCAATGCCCCTTGCCTCACTGCGTTGAAATAATCATCATTGGATCTGGGAACCACAAGCGCAATGCGCAATGGCGGCGGCGCTGGCTCTGCCACCGGTTCGCCTGGCAGCTCGACGGCGGGCACCTGTCCGGAACCGTCCACCGGTGGCGGCTGTTCTCCGGTCTGTGGCTGGGTCTGCCCCAGTGCCGGACCGGCACAAGCCGCCGCAGCAGTGGCGAGGAAAAGGCGGCGGCTCAACACATGATACATGAATACTCAAAATCTCCCGGGCCAGGTTTGCGCTGGCTGCGGAAAAAAGCCGTCTGCCATGCTCAGGTGTACTGTTGCGAGGTCACAGTCTCAGCCCTAGTTCAGGCCGAAAGGACCGCGATATTGATCCGGTTTATGACGTGTTTCTGAAATGACGGCAAGTCCGCCGCGTGCGCCGCAATTGAGATACTACAGCAACCTGCGTTCAATTGAACGCAGACAAGTTGCTGTAGCATATTGAATCTGGAGCAACTTTCGCTTCGCAAGTAGTTCCACTTGCTCGCCCGTTGCTCTAGGTGCAGGCGATTCACTGTTCAGAAAAAACCGACTGGTAGCGGGATAGGGAGTTGAACCCCCGACCCCAGGATTATGATTCCCGTGCTCTAACCAACTGAGCTACCCCGCCACACGATCTGCATGCTGCAGATCATTTCGGTTCTGTGGGCTGCCCTATAGAAAGCGCTGGACCCGCCGTCAAGTCGCGCTGGAATCGGCGGCTTTCACCTCAGACTCCGCTTCCTCGTCGTCTCCCTTGTCCCCAAGGATGAAGGTGCGCCAGAGCGAAATGACAGCGAAGTAGAGTGATGACAAGCCAAACAGCCAAACCTCGATGGCCTCGACGACGCCGTCATTCTCGGGAAATTTCTGGGC
>JANPDD010000097.1:0-11826 GCA_031431295.1 Hyphomicrobiales bacterium
GACCACGATGTGGCAGCACTTTTTGCCGAAGCCATCATGAACCGCACACCCTGGGCGCTCTGGGACATTGCAACCGGAAAGCCTTCCGTCGGAGCCGACACGCTGGAAGCCATCGCCGTCCTCGAAAAGGCCATGAAACAAAAAAATGGCATGAGCCACCCCGGGCTTTTGCACATGTATATTCACCTCATGGAAATGTCGCCGCACCCTGAGCGGGCGCTGCCGCAGGCCGACGCGCTGCGCAACCTGGTTCCCGATGCCGGTCACTTGCAGCACATGCCGACCCACATCGACGTGCTGTGCGGGCACTATCCTGCGGTGATCGAATGGAATGGTGTGGCCATGGTGGCCGACGCCAAATATCTGAAGGCACAAGGGCCCAACAATTTCTATTCGCTTTACCGCTGCCACAACGCCCACTTCCAGGTCTATGGCGCGATGTTTCAAGGCCAATATGCCGTGGCCCTTGCCGCCACCGGGGAACTGGAAGCGGGCCTGCCCGAAAAACTCCTGCGCATTGAAAGTCCGCCCATGGCCGATTGGCTGGAGGCTTTCGTGCCGGTGAAGCAGCATGTTTACATTCGTTTTGGCAAATGGAACGACATCAAGGCGCAAACCCTACCCAAGGACCAAGCGCTGTTTTGTGTGACGACAGCGATGATCCACTATGCCAAGGCGGTGGCCCATGCGGCCACGGGCGAAGTTGAAAAGGCCGAAACAGAAGCCGGACTTTTCCACAAGGCCGTGTTGCGCGTGCCGGAGACCCGCTATCTCTTCAACAATACCGCCTTGGATATTCTTGGCGTCGCAGCAGAAATGATGGCTGGCGAAATCGCCTATCGCAAGGGCGACCACGTCAAGGCCTTCGCCCATCTCAATCGCGCCGTCGAACGTGATGACAATCTGCCCTATGACGAGCCCTGGGGCTGGATGCAGCCGGCCCGACATGCGCTGGGTGCGCTGCTCTTGGAACAAGGGCAGGTCGAAGAGGCGGCGAGCGTCTATCGCGCCGACCTTGGGCTGGACCGCACGCTCCGCCGACCCTGTCAGCATCCGGACACAGTATGGAGCCTGCACGGATACCATGAATGCCTGACGCGCCTTGGTCGCGCGCACGAAGCCACACTCATCAAGCAGCGCTTCGATATCGCCGCCGCCCGTGCTGATGTGCCAATCATGGCCTCGTGCTTCTGCCATCAACGGGCATTGAGTTGTTGTGACTGACTGGAGATAGCATGACCTGGAAAACCGACCACCGTTCACTCTATTATATGGGTGCCCCCGCCCCCGATGATCCCGTCATCGTGCCACACGAAACCGCACTTCTCGTCATCGACATCCAGAACACCTATCTGGAGCGGCCCAACCGCGCCACACTGCCGCCCGACGAACAGCGCCGCTATGACCTGTGGACGCCCTTCCACCAGCGCATGCACCAAACCGTCATTCCCAACACGGCGAAGGCGCTGGCCCTGGCACGGGGCCTCGGCATCGAATGCCTGTTTGCCCGAATCGCCTGCCACACCCGCGATGGCCGTGATCGCTCCCTGTCGCAGAAAATGCCGGGCTGGAACAATCTCCTCCTACCCAAGAATGATGCACCTTCGCAGATCGTGCCCGAGTTGGCACCTCAAGGCGACGAGATCATTGTCACAAAGACCACTGATTCCGCCCTGACAGGCACCAATTTGCGCCTGATCCTGCAAAATCTTGGCATTAAAACAGTGATTTGCGCGGGGATCTTCACAGACCAATGCATCTCCTCCACGGTCCGCAGCCTCGCCGACGAGAGCTACCAGGTCATCGTGCTGGAGGATTGCTGCGCCGCGGCCAGCGACGCGTTGCACCGCAGCGAACTGGAAATCATCAACATGATCTATTGCCACGTCATGGCCTTGGGCGAGTTGGAGGCCCTCATGCCCTTGGCAAGACCCAGAAATTAGACTTTAGTGGCATTGGAACCAAGTGGCCGGCCTCCCCCGCAGAATGGGAGCCGCAATCCGCCTTGGGGGAACAAACAGAGGGAGGGCCGCATGGCTCAGAAAACAACGGCCGGGACCATTGATGTCTCCGGCCACAAGGACGTCAACAAACTCCAAGCCAAGGCCGTGGGCCTCGTTGGTGTGCTGTTTCTCGCCGTCACGGGTGCAGCACCCATGTCGGCCATGCTGGGCAACGTGCCTTTCGCGGTCGGCTACGGCAATGGCACTTACGTGCCCGCTGCATTTATTTTGGCAACAGTAGTCCTCACCATTTTCTCGATCGGCTATGCCGCCATGGCAGGTCGCGTTTCATCGGTCGGCGGTTTCTATTCTTTCATCTCGCAAGGCATCGGACGTGAAGTCGGCATGTCGGCTGGCATCACTTCGTTTGTCTGCTACTCGATTTTCGAAGCCTCGCTCACCGGCCTCTTCGCCTTCTTCGGCAACAAGTGGCTGAACGAACATTTTGACATCAACGTGCCCTGGCTGGTGCTGGCGCTCTTCATGATCGCCATCATTGCGGTGCTCTCCTATCGGGACGTCAAGCTTTCCGTCAAAGTGCTTGGCGTGGCGCTGGTGGCCGAGGTTGCAATTCTGGTCATATTTGCCTTGGGCGTGATATCCGCCAAAAGCGGCACCAGTTTCTCTGCTGAATCACTCAATGTCTTCAAAGCCTATACACCTGTTGCGGCGCAGACGGTTGGCACTGTTGCCATTCCGGTTGGTGCTGCCGCCGTTGGCGTCTTCATGGCTTTCTGGTCATGGGTTGGCTTCGAAATGGCACCGAACTATGCTGAAGAATCCCGCGACCCCAAAAGCATTATTCCGAAGTCAATGATGTATTCGGTGGTCGGTCTCGGCATTTTCTATACCATCGTTTCGTGGTGCGCCGTTTCGGCTTACCCGACGGAAGGTGACATGCTAGCCAAGGCCTACTCGGATGGTGTGAACTTCTATCTCCATCCAATCCAGCTGTTTGTTGGCAACTGGGCCTATGAGCTGATGTTCCTGCTCATTATCACCAGTTCGTTTGCCTGCGGCATGGCCTTCCACAATACCGCCTCGCGCTATCTCTATTCGCTGGCCCGCGAAGGTGTCTTGCCGAAAATGATTGCCGAAACCCACGACCACCACAAGAGCCCGCACAAGGCTTCTTTCTTGCAGTCGGTTCTGGCGGCCCTGTGGGTCGTTCTCTACGGCCTCGGCTATGGTTTCGATGATCCGTCGGCGCAAGCCTGGCTTGGCGTCTTCACCTTGTTTGCCGTGCTCGGCACCGGGTTGTTGCTGGTGCTGCAGGCCGTCGTTTCCATTGCTGTCATCATGTGGTTCAAGAAGAACGGTGGCGGCAATGTATTCACCACCCTGATCGCACCCGCCGTTTCCTTCGTGGCGCAGATCTGGCTGGTATACACGCTGGTTGCCAATCTTGCCACACTGGGTGGAACCAACGGCTTTGCCCAGAGCATTCCCTATGTCGGCCTCGCGATCATCGTGATCGGTCTCATCTGGGGCTTCGTGCTCAAATCCTCGAACCCTGCGGCCTACAAGAACATCGGCCACATGGTCAACGAGGGTTGATCACCGGTACAAGTCTTGCAAGGGGCAGTGCGAAAGCGCTGCCCTTTTTCCGTTTTCGAAAGTCAGGAATGCTGTCATGAGCCAGTCACTCAAAGGTCGCTCCGTCGTTGTTACCGGCGGCTCAAAAGGCATCGGCAAGGGCATCGCCAGGGTTTTTGCCAATGCCGGTGCCAAAGTCGCCATCATCGCCCGCGATGCCGCACATGCAGCGGCCGCAGCCCATGAAATCGGCCACGGCACCATAGGCATCGGCGGTGATATTACGTCCGCCACCGCACTCGAGAAGGCCTATGCGACAATCGCCGAACAGCATGGAGGCATCGACGTGCTCTGCGCCAACGCCGGCATATTCCCGCAGGCCCGCCTCGAAACCATGACCGAGGCGCAATGGGACGAAGTCATGAACACCAACCTCAAGGGCACGTTTCTGTCCGTGCAGGCGGCCATACCCTACCTGAAAAAATCGGATCAGGGCCGCATTGTCCTCACTTCGTCGATCACCGGTCCGGTTACAGGTTTCCCGGGATGGACCCACTACGGCGCAACCAAGGCTGGACAGTTGGGTTTCATGCGCACGGCCTGCCTCGAACTTGCCAAGTATGGCATCACTGTCAACGCCGTCTTGCCCGGCAACATTCTAACCGAAGGACTCATTGAAATGGGCGAGGCTTACCAGCAGTCCATGGCCAAATCGGTTCCGCTTGGCAAACTCGGCACCGTCGATGATATCGGCCACGCCGCCCTGTATTTTGCTTCGAAGGAAGCAGGCTATGTGACCGGCCAGACCCTCATCGTCGATGGCGGACAGATCCTGCCCGAAAGCCTCGATGCACTGGCGCAGGCGTAATCATATTTCCCCTCCCTTCGGGGAGGGGTCAGGGGTGGGGCGGCAGAACGACAACCAAATTTCCCCACCCTCGACGTCGTCTTCGTGCTGGGCTCAAGACTTTTGTCGCTGGTGTGGAATGTACCGGGATATGGCAGATCCACCGCGCGGTGTCAAGCGTTATTTTCCTAATATTGGAAAACAATGACTTAACCGAATTTGCCGAGATAATCCTCGCACAAACCCACTGTTCCTTCTGTGTAAGGAAGTCCCATGGACTTGGCGAGATCCGTCTCACTGTGTGAACCGATCCACGCAACAAGCAACAAGCGGCGCAGCATCACGAATGTCGGAATTTCCGCTTCATCATCTTTCGCAAGGTCAATAACCCGGCGGTAGCCCGTCTTCCAGCTTTCGATAAGTTCTGGCACCTGCGGTTCATGCTCGTAAAATGAAACCGGCGTTGCCGCATCATACATATACCAGCCAAAGCCGCTGTCATCGAAGTCGATGACTTTTACTTGCGCGCCATCAATCAGCAAATTGGCCAGTCGCAAATCGCAATGAATGAGGCCGAAGCGTTCCGAACCCTTGCCATAGGCCACGAGCCTCCGCCCGATCAGCTCGACACAGCGCCCGAAAATTTTAGCAGCTTCCGCGTCAACGCCCATGCCATCGCGCCAGCGCCCCCAATGGGGGTTCGCATCGCCCAAGCTCGTTTCAAAATCCCAGGTGAGCCGCGTGAACCATGGTGGCCGCTGCCATTGCCGCGTGTGCACATGCATGCGCGCCGTCACCTCGCCCAGAACCCTGAAAGGTTCAATCAGATTTTCACCGATGCCGGGCTCGGCACCGCTTTCCCAATCAAACAACACGACATGGCGCGGCCGCGCCATGCGCGCATGGCCGATCATTTGGATGATTTCACCGTCGCGGCCCTTGACGGGTGCAGGCGTCGTCACAACGCCTGTGTTGCGCAGATCGATGAGCCAGGCCAGTTCAGATGCAATGGCAGATTTCGAGTGATAGCCATCACGATGGACGCGCAGCGCCCAGCGCTGACCGTTGGGTGCTTCCACCTTGTAAGTGGCGTTTTCCGAAAGATTGAGGAGCTTGACCTTGAGGCCATGCGGCAGCGCATAAAGGGCGGTTGCGGCTTCTGCCAATTCCAGCAGCAAGGGCAATTGCCGCTCATGGGTCAGTGAATCGAAGTCGGTCAAGGCACTACCCCTTTCGTCCCTCAATTCCTGCCAGAACACGTTCGATTTCGGCAAGACCCTTCTCAACATCGGCGGTGGTTCCAGACATATAGAGTCGGCCTGCCGCGCCGATCATCTGCACATCAACAAGGGTCAACTTCGGCGCCACTTTCTCCGCCTCGTTGGCAGCAATGGCCGCATAGAGGGCCGGCACCATCTCCACGATCAACAACGTCTCGCCCGGCAAAACCATGGATGCCTGACGGTTCCGGTTGATGATCACGGCATGCTGGTCGGCAATATCCTCGATGACATCTGTATAGAGGATTTTCGCCGAAAAGGGCGTGGCTGCCCCAAGTCCCAGTCCATCCAGCATCACTTGGCCAGCCTGCAACAGCTTGGACTTGTCGTTGCCGTGGATTTCCAGAACGCCGAACTGGCGTTCAACAAACAAGATGCCGGGTTCCAGATCGGGGTCGGCTTTCAATGCGAGGTCAATCACGCGCTCGATCATCAGGCCAGGTGCGACCTCGATAATCAAAGCGTGTTGACCGGCATAGGGCGGATAGCCCCGCGCGCGGGTGGGCGTACCCAGATAGGCAGCAAACTGTGGTTGCAGACTTTCCAGCGTGAGATAGACGCGCAAGTCACCTATCGCAGCCTTCACAGGTTTTGCCACGGATCGTGCCCTTTGGAACTCAAGAGTTTTGGCAAGCTCTTACTTGGCAGAACCGGACGTGAAGTGCTTGGAAACATCGGCGTGCGGGCGCGGGATCACATGCACCGACACCAACGTTCCGACATTGCCAGCCACTTCAGCACCGGCCTCGGTTGCTGCTTTTACGGCGCCGACATCGCCCGTAATCACGACGGCAACCAGTCCATCGCCCACTTCTTCGCGGGCGATGATGGTAACATTGGCGGCTTTGACCATCGCGTCAGCTGCGGCCAGAGCTGCAACATAACCTTTGGTTTCGATCATTCCGAGTGCGTTTGCAGACATGGTGTTCTCCTTTTGGGGTTGGAATTATTTAGAGTTTGGTTGGTTTGGTCGTAGGTTCGTCGATCGAGCCGATGACCAGGGCATCGATGGGCGGGGGCTTGCCCTTGAACCAGGCGGCAGCAACAGAGCCGGTGGCGACGATGACATTTTCGCCAATGCCACAACCCAACGGATCGAAGGCCAGCATGGTTGCGCTGGAGCCTTCAATCTTGACTTCAAGCATGGTTCCGGCGGGAACTTCGCCCAGTCGTTTGGTGGACCAGATTCGACCCGTAACAGTTGCCTTGATCATTGGTCAGTCCTCTCAAATTTCAAACCCAGTCGACGTGCAATGTCTTTTGCCATCGGCGTCACCACGGCAGTTGCGGTCAGTTTCACGGTGCTGCCCACGGCAATCCCGGTCAGTTTGCGCTCGGAAATCACCCCACCCAATGTGGCTGCCGCAAGCGCATTGCCGCGAGCGGGTGCGGCGACGGCTGCGGGTGGCGCATTTGCATTGGCCAGCGCAAATTTCATCGTTCCCGCCCGTACAGCCTCAATGGCGCCGGGGGCGGCAAGGCGGGCAACAAAGGCCTGCAAGTCCGCGTCGGTGGCAATTCGAACAGGCGCTGGGCCGGCAGCCGAAAGGGTACGTGCCGCCATCGCCTCGTGAAGAACCTCGCGTACCATTGAGCGCAGACCTGCTGTATCAATTCCCATGACTTACACCCCCAACGCCTGTTCGGCGGCATCGGCTGCGGCCTTCACCCCGGATTCGTTGCCCGACAGATAAAGCCGTCCTGTGGCCCCAATGATCCGGTAATCGACCAGCTTGATATTTGCCGACTTTTCCGCCTCGTTACAGGCCAGGATCGCATAGGCCGCAGGCTCGCATTCGAGCACATACACGCTCTCACCCGCCAGCAGCATGGAACCTCCTTTGTTGCGATTGATCAAGAATGCATGGCAAGGATCGACGCGACTGATGATTTTCGACGACAGGATTTTCGGCTTGATTGCCTCATCCGGCGACTTGCCCATCGCCGCCAGCACCGCCGCGGCCGATGCTTTCACCGCTGAAATATCCCTGGAATGGATTTCAAGATAGCCATACTGGCGTTCAACCACCAGAATACCACCTTGCACATTGGCCTCTTTCAAGGCGATGTCAGTGAGTGCTTCGATGTCAATACCAGGAGCGACCTCGATGATCTGTGCTGCCATATGGCTGCGGGGCAGGGAGCCTTTGATCCAGGAGCCGAGCGAACACATGGTTTGCGGCTGCAGTTGATCGAGGAAGATGAAGGAACGGAGTGTTGCCATGATTTATGCTGCCAGCACCGCATTCAGCTCTTCCAGAATGATCTTGCGAAGTTCGCGCCGCAATTCATCGGGGTTGCTGTCTGTGGCCACAAGGGAAAGAGCGGCACGGGTGGCGCGGGGCAGGTTCAAGGGATCAAGTCCGGCAAACTCGCCAAAGCCTTCCGCGGTTTCCTTGTTGTAGGCAATGCGGGCATATTGCACCAAATGATGCGGAGTCAGGTTTTCCGACAGTGAAGAGCCACCGGCGAAACCGGTGCCAATGGTCATCGACGGGCCAAGGTGGGTCTCGAACCCGGAAGAGCCCAGTGAACATCCGGTATTCACCGCCACCCGCAGCGCCGGAAGGGCTGCGGCAAAAGCCATGATGTGAACTTCGTTGTGGGAATGGATCGCCGCGGAATGACCGCGCCCTGCAGTGCGCATCATCGAGCGGGCACAAGAGATGGCCTGATCGATGCCCCTGACCCGGGCAAATGCCAGAACCGGACAAAGCTTTTCGCGGACCAGTTTTTCTTCTGGTTGCACCAGGTCGACCGGCGTCACGAGGATTTTTGCCCCCGGCGCGTTGAAACCGGCCTCACGCGCAATGATGTCGGCATCCTTGCCGATCATCTTCACATTGAAGCCGTGGCCGCCAAACAAGAGTTTGCGCAACTTGTGAGTTTCATCCGGGGTGCAGATATGGGCACCTTCGTTCTTCAACGCCGCCAGCAACGCGTCAGCAATGGTGTGAAAGGCAAGCAGCGTTGACTCGCTGGTGCACAGGATTGAATTGTCGAAAGACTTCGATGCGACGATGCGTTTGGCCGCCGCTTTCAGGTCGGCGCTGTCATCAACCAGCACCGGCGCGTTGCCGGGGCCCACGCCGAAAGCCGGATTGCCGGACTTGTAGGCTGCTTTCACCACAGCAGGGCCACCAGTGGCGATGACCAGATCGATGCGTTCATCGGCAATGAGTTTTTCGATCAAGGGGATGGTTGGTTCGTCGATCACCTGGATGACACCATCTGGAGCACCCACCGCCCTGGCCGCTTCAGCCATGAGGCGGGCGGCATCGGTACAGACCTCTTTTGCGCCGGGATGCGGGCTCAGGATGATCGCGTTACGGGTCATCAGCGCCATCAGGGTCTTGAAGAACACCGTCGCCACGGGGTTTGTCACCGGGATCAGCGCAAAGATCACACCAGCCGGGCGCGGAAGTTCGACGATCTTGCGGCCGGTGTCGATGCGCGGGGCGACGAAATCCTCAGCGCCATACATGTCCACCAAACCACGCGAGCAGGCTTCGTTTTTCTGGCGCTTGTGAGTGACAACACCCATCCCGGTTTCGCGCACAGCCCACTCGGCATAGAATTGTGCCTTGGCATGGGCGGCATTGGCCACAGCGTTGACGATCCGCGAAGTGGTGTCGCGGTCGAGTTTCTGAAACTTCACCGCCGCCCACCGTGAGCGCTCAACCTTCAGTTTGGCCTGCTCATAAACCGCGTCTGGGACTGCCAGCAGAACATCATCCATCGCACTCATCCCTGTTTTCCCGCCGCGGCAATGAGTTCACGCGCACGTGGCATTGCGGCATCAAAGCGGTCCATGATTTCCTGACACAGCGCATGGCTCAGAAGCACGCCTGGCTTCCACTGCAGCACGCGCTTGTCCAAAGACGAGAAGATCGCCCAAACCCCGTGTTCGTAAAGCGCACGGCTGACGTAGACAGCACCTTCCGGGTGGCTGAACTCCAGTCCCAGAATGACGCCGCGTTGGCGTACGCCCGTAAATACATCTCCGTGACGCTGAATCATGTCCGCCATTGCTTCGCGGAAAAACCCGGTCACGGCATGGACAGAAGCGATGGTTTCCGGACGGTGCAGCATCTCGATGACCTTGTGTGCCACGATGCAGCCCAACTCGGCTCCGCCTGCCGTCGAAATATGTGCGGCACCATCTTCGTTCAGCCATTCGCCGGCACGCCCATTCACCAGACACGCCGAAATCGGGTACAATCCGCCTGAAAGCCCCTTTGCGGTGACCATGATGTCAGGCTGAATGTTGTAAGTTTGCCATCCCCAAAGCTGACCGCAGCGCATCATGCCGGTCTGCACTTCGTCCGCGATATAGAGCGCACCGTATTTCTCGCACAGGGCCTTGCAGGCTGGCAGATAGCCGTCTTTCGGCATCGGAAAGCCGTAAGTTGCAGGGATTGTTTCCATGATCAGCGCGGCAATGTCGCCAGCTTTCAGTGCCTGCTCCATCGCATCGATGTCGTTGAAAGGGACTTGAACAAAGGTCTCTGGTTGATCGGCAAGGAAGATCTTGGAGAAGCGGTCGTCGCCGGTGGCGACGGACAGCCCGCCATGGCCATGATAACCCTTGATGATCGAGACGATCTTGCGCCGCTTGGTGGCATAGCGCGCTGACTTGATGGCAATATCAACGGCTTCGGCGCCGCCCGCGCCAAATACGACATATTTCATTCCGGGCGTGACACGGATCAGCGATTCCGAAAGAGCAGCACGCGCGACCGACGGGAACCAATGATTGCCGATGTCGAAGTAGTCCAAAGCACCCTTCAGGGTCTCGACCAACTCCGGGTGGCGATGGCCAAGATTATATGTGCCGCCGTTCAGATGCAGATCAATCAGACGCCGCCCGTCCATGTCGTAAAGGCAATAGCCTTCGCGCCGATCAATCACCAGATCAATGCCGGCCTTTTGCCAGAACTTGGTCTTGTCCGGGTTCCAGTACGTGATGGACTTGTCAAACAGGTCCTGCTTCGACTCAAAACGAAAATGGCCATAGTCAAACATGTTGAAATCCAAACAACATTTGCCCGATACCGGGCCATTTATGATGTAAGCATAGCAAGTAGATGTTGTCAATCGGGCATTGTATGTCTAACTTACAACAAACAGCGAAACTGCACAAAGGCTTCAATGTCGGGCAGAATGGCTGTTGGAGTGCAGGAGGGGCGGGGATGAGGCAGTCCAAATCAGAACGGCAGGCGCGAATCGTGGCGGAGCTGCGGGCAACGCCGGCCCTGCGTGTCCATGAACTGGCAGATCGGCTTGCCGTATCCACTGAAACGGTGCGGCGGGATTTTGCAGAGCTTGAGGAGCGTGGCCTCATCAACCGCACCTATGGCGGTGCTGTGCGTCCGATCAGCCTTGAGCCGGCTATTGCAGAGCGGGAACAGTTGCTGGTGGTGGAGCGCGAGCGCGTCGCATCGCGTGCAGTCCAGCTTGTCAAAGACAATGACATACTGATGGTGGGCGGTGGCGCCACCACGCTGCACTTTGCCAGACGGCTTGCGGCAGATTGCAATCACTTGACCATCATAACCCACGCCTTTTCAATCGCGGCAGCTCTGGCGACCAATCCATTGCACAAGGTGTTGATGCTGCCAGGACAATATGACGGGCGCGAAGGACTCGTTTGCGGACCCGACACCATCGACGCCCTGCAGAAATACCGCGCGGGCAAGGCAATTCTTGGAGCCAGCGGCATAACCGCCGAAGGAGCGAGCGATGCCGGCATTGGTCCCGGTCTGATCTATGGTGCGATGATGCGGCGTTCGGCTGAAACGCTGATCGTCGCCGACCACAGCAAGATCGGACGCAGTTCGTTGTCCGTCTATGGTGAGTGGTCAGCGTATGTCACCCTGGTGACCGACGCGCCACTGCCGGCAGAACTACAAGCCCATCTGTCAGGTGCAGGCACAAAGATCGTTGTAGCCTGACTTGAAGGCCCCCCGCGCTATATGGGCCCACATACGATGGCCCCAGACGAGCGCGCCGGGCGGTCAGTTGAATCTGTATCCTGCTGCTGTGAAGTAGTTTGAGCATTCATCTTTTGAGAAGAGTGCACAGATGTTTCCGATGGCTTTCCAGAGTTCCTCGATGGTCCGTGCAGCAGTTGAGCGGAGGTGTGCTTTCAGTTTTGAGA
>JANPDD010000098.1:0-6436 GCA_031431295.1 Hyphomicrobiales bacterium
GGATGCTCTACACCTATTTCAAGGAAATCCCGGCGGAGATCCTGGAAGCATCCCGCATGGACGGGGCGTCGCTGGGCAAGGACCTGCTCTATGTGCTGACCCCCATGGCCATTCCCGGCATTGCCTCAACGCTGCTGCTCAACATCATTCTCGCCTGGAACGAAGCCTTCTGGACGCTGGCCTTGACCACCAAGGACGCAGCGCCCCTCACACAGTTTATCGCCAGCTATTCAAGCCCTGAAGGACTGTTCTGGGCCAAGCTGTCAGCAGCCTCCACCATGGCCATTGCGCCCATTCTGGTTCTCGGGTGGTTTGCGCAAAAACAACTCGTACGCGGTCTCACATTCGGAGCGGTGAAATAACATGGGCACGATCTCTCTCAAGAAGGCACGCAAGGTTTTCGGTGACGCTGTCATCATTCCCGGTGCCGATCTCGACATCACTGACGGCGAATTCGTGGTGTTCGTCGGCCCTTCCGGCTGCGGCAAATCAACATTGCTGCGCATGATTGCCGGCCTTGAGGACCTGACGTCCGGTGCCATCCACATTGACGGCAAGGACATGACGGAGGAAGCGCCGTCAAAGCGCGGCCTGTCCATGGTCTTCCAGTCCTATGCGCTCTATCCGCATATGAGTGTCAGGGGAAACATCTCGTTCGGCCTGAAAATGGCGGGCATGCCGAAGGCTGAAATTGAAGCCAAGGTGGCCAAGGCTGCTCAAACCCTGAACCTCACAGAGTATTTGGATCGCAAGCCGCGCCAGCTTTCGGGTGGTCAGCGCCAGCGCGTCGCCATTGGGCGGGCCATTGTGCGCAACCCGGAAGGCTTCCTGTTTGACGAACCCTTGTCCAACCTTGATGCGGCGCTTCGCGTCAACATGCGTCTTGAAATCATGCAGATGCACAAGGACCTCGGGGCCACCATGATCTATGTGACGCACGATCAGGTGGAAGCCATGACCATGGCCGACCGCATCGTGGTATTGAACCGCGGCAATATCGAGCAAGTGGGATCGCCGCTCGAACTTTACAACAAGCCTGATTCAGTCTTTGTGGCTGGCTTCATCGGCTCACCCAAGATGAATTTGATTTCGGGTGCCGAGGCTGAAAAGTTCAAGGTACACACCATCGGCATCCGGCCAGAGCACCTCGCCATTTCAGCGAAATCGGGGACCTGGCCCGTGAAAATCCGGCTTGCGGAGCATTTGGGTGCCGACACCTTCCTGCATGTGGATGCGGGCCCCTGTGGCATGATGACGGTGCGCACCGATGGCGAATACCAAGTGACGCCGGGCGCTACAATCTATCTGACGCCGGACAAGACACGTCTGCATCGCTTCAACAAAGAAGGCATGGCGATCCGCTGATGCGCCTCAAGGGCAGGACCGCCATCATCACAGGTGCTGCGCGTGGCATCGGGGCTGCGGTGGCCGAAGGTTTTGCGCGCGAAGGGGCCCGCGTTTGTGTGGCCGACATCGAATTCCCCGCAGCAGTGGAAACAGCGGAGCGGCTTGGCAACGGTGCCTTCGCCGTGCAACTGGATGTGTCAAAACGTGATTCCATTGCGGCTTGTGTTGCGGCTGTCGAAAACCGAGCGGGCGGCATTGACATCCTGGTCAACAACGCCGCCGTTTTTGACATGGGTCCGTTTGTCGATGTTTCCGAGCGAACTTACGAACACCTGTTCGACATCAATGTAAAGGGCGTGCTGTTCATGATGCAAGCCGTGGCGAAGTCGATGATTGCCCGGGGCGAAGGCGGCAAGATCATCAATTTCGCGTCTCAGGCCGGGCGTCGCGGTGAACCGCTTGTAGCGGTCTATTGCGCGACAAAGGCTGCCGTCATTTCGCTCACCCAGTCAGCAGGTCTCGCACTGATCAAGCACGGCATCAACGTCAACGGCATTTCGCCTGGCGTCGTTGATACGCCCATGTGGGATGTCGTCGACGGCCTGTTTGCCAGATATGAGGACCGTCCGCTGGGCGAAAAAAAGCGTCTTGTCGGTGATGCCGTTCCCTATGGCCGCATGGGCAAGCCCGAGGATCACGTGGGCTGCGCCATTTTTCTGGCAAGTGCTGAAAGTGACTATGTTGTCGCCCAGACATTCAATGTCGATGGCGGCCAGTGGATGAGCTGAGGACAAATGACAAGACTTTCCCTGGCGGGACTCGCCAGCCTGAGTGAAAAGGTGGCGAAACCACGATACGCCCGCTCATCCCTCAGTCCTGGCATTGTCCATTTCGGCGTGGGCAATTTCCACCGCGCCCACCTCGCGGTTTATCTCGATGATCTCTTCAACCTGGGGCTCAACCAGGATTGGGCCATTGTCGGTGCCGGTGTCATGGCTTCTGATGAGGCCATGCGGGAGAAACTTGCCGCACAGGACTACCTCACCACTGTTGTCGAACAGGAAGCCAACTCCAGCTCCGCCCGCGTGACCGGACCGATGATTGACTTCATTCCGCCATCAGACCGGGCGCGCCTCCTCTCAACGCTGGTTGATCCGGCCATCCGCATTGTTTCGCTGACGGTGACCGAGGGTGGCTACATGATTGATCCTGCCACCGGCAAGTTTGATCCCGGCCATCCTGCCCTGCAGCGCGATGCAAAAAGTCCCGATGACCCGACGTCGGTGTTCGGCCTCATTCTTTCAGGGCTCAGGCGCCGCAGGGAAAATGGCATTCCCGCCTATACGGTCATGTCATGCGACAACATTCCCCACAATGGTGTGGTCACGCGCAATGCGGTGGCAGGGCTGGCCCGTCTGATGGATGACGATCTGGCTGATTGGGTATCGGCCAATGTCGCCTTCCCCAACGGCATGGTGGACCGCATCACGCCTGCAACGTCTGACCGGGAACGGAAACTTGCAGCCGAACTGTTTGGCATCGAAGACAATTGGCCGGTGTTCTGTGAAGAGTTCCGGCAATGGGTGGTGGAGGATAATTTCCCGGCTGGACGCCCTGCCTTTGAGAAAGTTGGCGCGCAATTTGTGGGCGACGTCACTCCTTTTGAATGCATGAAAATACGCATCCTCAATGGTGGCCATGCGGTGATTGCCTATGCTGGCGCTCTCATGGATGTTCATTTCGTTCACGATGCCATGCTACATCCACTGGTTCATGGCTTCTTTGAAAAGGTTGAGCAGGAAGAGATCATCCCGACGGTTCCTCCGGTCCCGGACACGAATATTCAAGACTACTGCAAACTCATCGACCGCCGCTTTTCCAATCCCAAGATTGGCGATACGGAACGCCGCCTGTGTCTTGACGGTTCCAACCGCCAGCCCAAGTTTATCGTGCCCGTGATCGCGGACAATCTTGCCGCAGGCCGCACCATCAAGGGACTTGCCCTCGAAAGCGCCCTCTGGTGCCGCTATTGTTTTGGCACAACGGACTCCGGACAGGTGATAGAACCCAATGATCCGGCCTGGGACCGCCTGCAGGCCCTTTCCCGCAAGGCCAAGACCGATCCCCTGCAATGGCTCTCCATGGACGACATCTATGGTGATGTCGGAAAGTCCGACGTGATGCGGGCTGAATTTACCGCTGCCCTGAACCGCCTCTGGGCCAACGGAACTGCGGCAACACTGAAATCCTACATCGGATAATTCATTGAATTAAATAGGTTTATCTAATTGTTTTGCATTGATACAAATTGACATGCGCCTCTCAGTTATTGACAATATTCCAGCACTGTGATCCATTCCGGCTATGGCACGGGCAACCATTGAAGATGTGGCTGAAAAGGCAGGCGTCAGCGTGGCGACGGTCGATCGCGTGCTCAACGCCCGTACCTCTGTCAGGCCCGCCAACGTCAAGCGCGTGGAAGCAGCGATCCGGGCCTTGAACTATCACCCCGACCGGCTGGCGGCCCGCCTCGCCCGTCAGCGTGATTACCGCTTCTGCTTTGTGCTGCCCAGGGGCGACAACATCTTCATGCACAATCTGGGCGGTGAGATTTCCGCCCATGCCCGCCACCTTTCCGCCGAACGCGTCTCTGCCGATATTCTGTACACGGATGTATTTGATCCCAATGCCCTGGCGGCCAGCCTCAACAGCCTGGGTGAGGGCTATGATGGCATTGCCGTGGTGGCCCTTGACCACCCCACTGTCCGCGCCGCAATTGCCGCTGTCTCGGCGCGGGGAACCGCCGTTGTGACACTGGTGTCAGACGTGCCAGGGGCGGAGCGCATCCACTATGTCGGCATTGACAATTCCGCCGCCGGACGAACCGCCGCAACCCTGCTCGGCCGCTATGTTGGAGGCCGCAAAGGCAAAGTCGGTGTCATTGCAGGTTCGCTCAGTCTGCGCGATCATGCCGAACGGCATTTTGGATTCCAGCAGGTGATGCAAGGTGAATACGCACAACTGCAACTCTTGCCCCTGCAAGAGGGCCGCGACAATGCCCACCGCAGTGGGGAGATCGCGGCAGCACTGCTCGACCAGAACCCGGATCTCGTCGGCCTCTACAATGTCGGCGGCGGCACCGACGGCATAATCGGGCCCCTGGAGGCGCGGGGCCGGGGGAGGGACGTGGTCTGCGTCGCCCATGAACTGAACAATGTCACCCGCAAGGCGCTGCTGGATGGCACATTGGACGTGGTGATCAGCCAGGATGCTGGCCACGAGGCCCGCAGCGCCATGCGCGTGCTGATGGCGAAATGTGATCGCCAACCCATCATTGCCGCGCAGGAACGGATCGGCATTGACATTTTCGTGCGGGACAATCTGCCGTGAACGGGGGAAACCAAAATGTATCTCGGTCTTGATTTTGGAACATCATCTGTGAAGGGCGTGCTGATCGACGCCAACCAGAGGATCATCGCCACGGCGTCATCGCCGCTGAAGGTGTCACGCCCCCAACCCGGCTGGAGCGAACAGAACCCGGAAGACTGGTGGAAGGCCGCAGGCAAGGTTGTGGCCGCGTTGAAAAAAAGGAACCCCAAAGCCGTGGCTGCCGTGGAGGGCATCGGCATGTCGGGCCAACAGCACGGTGCCACGCTGCTTGACAGGGATGGCAGGGTGTTGCGGCCTTGCATCCTGTGGAATGACGCCCGCTCCTTCCGCGAGTGTCGTGAGATCATGGAACGCGAGCCCGGCGCGGTGCCACTCACTGGAAACATTCCGCTTGCAGGCTACACCGCACCCAAGCTCGTTTGGGTGAAAAAGCACGAACCAAAAATATTCGAGAAGGTCGCCAAGGTTCTGCTGCCGAAGGATTACATCCGCTATCGCATGACTGGCACCTATGGCTCTGACATGTCGGATGCCTCCGGCACTTACTGGCTTGATATCAAGTCACGTACATGGTCCGACATGTTGCTCGCCGCAACCGACATGCGTCGCGACCAGATGCCGGAGCTTTTTGAAGGCATCGACGATACGGGGCGCCTGACACCCACCGTTGCCAAGGCCTGGGGAATGCCGAAGCGCCCTGTTGTGGCGGGCGGTGGCGGTGACAACGCGGCCTCAGCGTGCGGCATTGGTGCGGTCAACGATGGCGCAGGCTTTGTCTCCATCGGCACCTCGGGTGTCATGTTTGTCTCGAATGACAAGTTCAGCCCCAATGCCGAAAAATTGGTGCATGCCTTCTGCCACGCCACGCCCAACACCTGGCACCAGATGGGCGTCATCCTCTCCGCCACGGCAAGCCTTGAGTGGCTGGCCGGTGTGTTGAAGGAACCAGCGCCCAAACTCACGGGCGCACTTGGCAAGAAGTTGACTGGCCCCTCATCCGCGCTCTTCCTGCCTTATCTTTCCGGTGAGCGCACACCTGTGGGCGATGCTGAAGTGCGCGGCCTGATGATGGGCCTTGGTCACGAAACCGATCGCAATGCCATGACCCACGCGGTGCTCGATTCCATCGCCTTTGCTTTCCGCGATTCGCTCGAGGCTCTCCGCGCCGGTGGGGCTACCATCAACCGCCTCATGGCGGTGGGTGGCGGCACCAAGTCAGAATTGTGGATGAAAATCATGGCGACAGTTCTCGACATGCCGATTGACCTTCCCGCTGCAGGCGATGTGGGTGGCGCGTTCGGGGCGGCCCGCATGGGATTGGTCGCCGCAACAAAGGGTGATTACCGCAAGGTTTTCACAAAACCCAAAATCGCCAAGACCTTCACACCGGAAAAATCCGCCAGCGCTGCATATCACGACCACTATCAGCGCTACACAAAACTCTATCCCGCCATCAAGGAGATCAAACTGCCATGACATTTTTCGGTGCCAAACAGGCCGCCTTCGAAGGCCCCAAGTCCAAATCGGAATTGGCTTTCCGCTATTATGACAAGAAACAAAGGGTCATGGGCAAGACCATGGCTGAGCAGCTTCGCTTTGCTATCTGCTGGTGGCACACAACCTGCTGGCCGGGCAGCGACCCCTTTGGCGGCGACTCATTCATGCGCCCCTGGCACCACACCTCGGATGAAATGGGTGC
>JANPDD010000099.1:0-4813 GCA_031431295.1 Hyphomicrobiales bacterium
GGGATAGTGGTAGCTGATCTGGTCCAGAGAAAACCCAATCATGCCAGCAAAACGAATGGTTTCCGCCACGGCTTCCGGAACTTCGCTGAAGAGCGCTTGCATTTCCTCAGCCGATTTTAGGTGTCGTTCGGCATTGATTTCGAGACGTCTACCAGCTGTATCGAGCGTTACATGTTCACGGATGCAGATCACAACATCCTGCAACATGCGCCGCCCCGGCACATGATAACGAACGTCGTTCGTGGCAAGGAGCGAGATACCATTATGTTGTGCAACTCTTTTCCAATGACGCAGGTTGCGGAGATCATCTCCCAAAAAGGGCATCGCAAGCCCAAGCCACACGCGCGACGCGGCTGCAGCGCAGAGGCGCGAGAGGGTTTCGACCACCTGTTTCGGTGACCGGGATTCATCGGATGTTGTTTCAGTTGGGCCAACCTCTTCCACGCCCTGTTTCTGGTTCCAGACTATCTTCTTCTGCTGTTGTGGCTTTTCCTGCCGCCGGACATGTGGCGGTATCACCACCAGCAACAGGCCCTGTTGCCATTTCAGCAAATCATCAAAGGTGAGATAACAGTCTCCCTTCGGTGCACGCAGCTTGCCTGCACTGAGCAGGCGACAAAGCCTGCCATAAGCAGCCTTGTCTTGCGGGTAAGCGAGGATATCCGGCGTGCCATCGGTGAAAACCAACCTAGCGCCCACCAACAGGCGCAAAGTTGATCCTTTCAATTCCTTCAGTGCCGCATAGGCGCGCACCACGCCAGCCAGTGTGTTGCGATCAGCAATGCCGATGGCGGCATGATCCAATTCAGCTGCCCTTTCCACCAGTTCGCGGGGGTGGGAAGCACCGTAGAGAAAGGAGTAATTCGTGGTCACTGCCAGTTCAGCATAGGCGCTCATGAGAAAATCCCATGCAGAAACCATTGTGCGCTGTTGGTGTTGCGATAGATCCAGTAGCGTCTTCCTGCTGCATCCTCAGCACGATAATAGTCGCGTGTGGTGTGCGGTTTTTTTTCCTGCCACCACGCCATGGCAATGCGTTCAGGCCCTTCCCATTGTATGATGATGCGTGAAACTTTGCGCCAGAACAGGCGCAGTGGATCTTGTGCCACCTCAACAGGCTCTGGCCTTACGAACAGGCGTGAGGGCCGCCGTGGCGCTTCGTGGCACATGCGAATGGCCTGCCACGATGTTTGTGATTTATAAGAACCCTGCACGGATGCGGAAAACCACTCATCTTCAGGTACATGCGTCTCCTGTGGGGAAAATCGCACTACACATTCCCGCCCAAAGCGGGCCGCAAGCCGATCCGTCAGAAAGTCAATTTCCACCTGTGCATGCGCCTTCATATCCAAAGAAATGCTTGCATGATTAATGCGCTCCACACGGGTTGCCGCAAGGCGGATCACATCAAAGCCGAAACCAGGATCCAAAGGATCAGACAGGGACGCCAGTCTTTCATAAAACAAGCGGTCGATGATTGCGGCAGTGTGTAATGGGCCACCCGTTTCCACCGCAATATGACGGGTTGCGCCATCGGCACGATAGAAACTTGCTTCCAAGCAGCGTGCGCCAACGCCTTGCTGCTCCATAATCACACACAGGTTGGCCGCTATGGATTGGAGTGCCGCGCGGATAACATCCAACGTACTCACGGGTTCAGCAAAGCTTTGCGCCTTCCAGTAATCGGGCGATGGCCGTCGTGGCGTTATGGGCTTGCCACCCTGCCCCAAGGCCTCATCAATGCGGCTCAGCGTTGCAGCGCCAAAGCGCGACACAATTTCGCTGCGCTTGCGGTTGGCGGCTTGACCAATGGTTTTCAGCCCAGCCCGACGAAAGGCATGGGTGGTGACAGGGTCAAGTTGCAAGGCCTCAACGGGCAAGGGAGACACAGCTTTTGCCTCTCCCTTTTCCTCAACGATACAACCATCACGGTAACGCGCCAGCGCACGAGCCGAAAGTGCGGTGCTGGCGACGGCACCATGGACCGCAAAATTTATGGATCGAAGCGAGAGAAGGATTTTTGCAAGAATGTTTTGGTCATCGCCAAAAAGATAATTTGTACCCGCGATATCCAGGAGCAAGCCATCGGGCGGATCCAAAGCCACCACTGGTGTGAAGCGGCCACACCAGTCTGCAAGCTGGATAAGCAAGGCGGCATCGGCCTGATGGTTCGTGGGCACCACATCAAGTTCCGACACCATCGCGCGGGCATTGGCCAAGGGTTGGCCGATATGAAGCCCAAATTTTTCCGCCACATGGTCTACCGCAAAAAGACGCAAGGTATTTTTTTCTTTTTCCACAACAACCAGTGGCGGTGCACCAAAAACCTGCGGTTTATGCCGCTTCAGCCGGTCGGTTGGCAGGCGCGGGAACCACAGTGCCAGAAGCCGCCTTTGCATTCTCAAAGTGCCCATCGTCACAACTCCACGCAAATACCCACTGTCCTGTCTGGCCGTTCCTGTTGCGGATCAGACTCACATCAAAAGTTGGATGGCCCCAATGATCCGTCTCAATGGCAGATGGTGCGGTTTTAACTGTCCAGCGTGTTTCGGCTGCACTGTTTTGCACAACCGCGCCGAAGCGTAAAAGAATGGCTGGAACAGAATTTTGCGTGCAAGCCAGAACCAGTCGGCGGCTGGTCGTAAGATCCAGGATTTTTGGGTTACCGGTGATTTCAATGATCACGATGCCAAGACTGGCGCACGTCAATGCGTCCCCCGCTGCACGCAAAGCATCTTGGGCTTGGGTAACGGACAGAAACATGATCTGTGACGGATCAAGGCCAAGTTCAAAAAAACCTATGGGACATGGCATTCCATGCTCCTGCCATGCAAATTTTTCTCTGATCCATAGTATTTGCTTGTCCTCGGCAAGGCGCGCCGCAAGACCAACGGCAAAGCCCGTTGCTGCAGCTTCATGGCCAGCGCATGCAAATACTTCATGGAGTACGCCGCGCCGTAGCCCACCTTTTAAAGCTTGATCAACTGGCTCATGACCAAAACTGACAAAATGTTTTGCCGTAGGCAACGCCGGCTTCGCCAATGCGTTGTGCAAGAGTGATAATTTATAGGAATTCATGACCAAGACTTTGTAATTGAATGTTGGGCACGATGCGTGTGTCACCCTGCGGGCGCCGTAAACAATGCGTTGATAGCGGGCAACATCCGCAAGCGACTTGTGAATGGTTACATATCTCTTGCCCGAGACATTTCAAATTCCGATGCAGTTCGAAAAGGTCGTCAGCATTCATGTCTGCTGCCGCATGTATCACCGTGCCATAGACATGTTCGGGTTGTGTCTGCAGCCCAGTAAAACCAAACCGCTGCAGAATACGCAGCACATGTGTATCGACCACGAAGGCACGGCCATGAGCCACGCTGAAATTCAAAGTTGCCGCCGATGTCTTGCGCCCCACACCAAAATTTTTCTCAAGCTCATGCAAGGCCTCGTCAATCGACACCTGCATGAGATAATCAAAACTGATGATACCGTTTCGTGCCCTGCTATTTTGCCAGACAAGTTTGAGACAGGCTGCTTTTTTTTCGGGAAAGGTTACATCTTTGATGAGAGAATAAATTTCACTTTCCGAAGCTTGAGCCGCCACGTTCCAATCGCCATCGTAACGCATTGCAAGTCGTGTGAAGGCAGCCTTTGATATATCGTCATAAGTGCGACTGCCCAGTGTTGATCCAACAAACTGATCTTCAAGGCTGCCTCGCAAGCGCGGTGGCTCGGGCCCAAATCGCTCCAACAGGGCATGGCGAATAAAGCAGATACCCGCTGTGTGTTCCTTCTGGAAAAAATGAAAGGCTCCTTGCATCATATCAAAAGAGAACAAAACAAGAACTATGTCAATGGCCTTGAAGTCCTTACTCTACTTTTCTGTGGGAATAGCCAATCCAGGAGGCCGTCGAACTCACTTGGTGAGCTGCTGCCGGTTTCACGGACACAGAGTTAAGGTGTTTTGATGGAATTGGAGGTTTCAAACGGAAAGAAAGAAGTATTCTCGCGAGTTTTAACTTGAGGCGGTAAATCTGGTGAAGGGACGCGGCGTTTCGATTGCGCAGGCAGCGCGTGATCCTGGTCTCAACCACGATGTATTGCGGCGTTGGCCAAAGGAGTTGGATGCTGATCCCATGCATGCGTTTCCGGGCGCTTGGGCCGCATGCGGCCAACCTGTTCGACATCGGGCAAAAATATGCCGACCTCGCGACCGCGCGGGAGATCATGTCCGCCCTGCGCCCGCGAAGTAGCGCAGCGACCGCCTGAGGTCTTCTTCGCGATAGCCGCGCCCGATCACCACCATGATATTGTCCTCGCGGCCCGTCTGTTCAGGCAGGATCTCCGGCGGCTGCACAATTCTTCGCACGCTCTGCAGCAGCAACCGGCCCGCCGGGGTTCGCACCACGCCCTTGACACGCAGCACGTCATCGCCGTGCGCATGGAGAAGGGCCGAAAGCCAGACGCTGAAGGCGGTCCAGTCGATGGTCTCGTCGATCACCAATCTTGCCGGAAAAACCGGCGGCCTCTCCGCGGCAATCGCTAGATCGGGGAGGCTCTCCGGCTCCACACCCT
This sequence comes from Hyphomicrobiales bacterium, assembly GCA_031431295.1. Classification (GTDB taxonomy): domain Bacteria; phylum Pseudomonadota; class Alphaproteobacteria; order Rhizobiales; family Aestuariivirgaceae; genus Aestuariivirga. Next base: position 4,576 of record JANPDD010000099.1, read on the forward strand.
CGAACGGAGGCAATAGCCCCTCCGATCCCCTGACCGCGCCGGAGATGGCAGCGCCCGGATTAAGGCGCCGCAGCGTCGCCAGCAGCCGGGTGAGTTCCGTCTCATCCGCCTCGTCCACCTTGGTGACGATTAGGCGGTCGGCGGTCTCGATCTGACGGCGTCCGTGGGTCTCGCCGCGCAACTGGCTCCGCGCGTGTAGCGCGTCGACGGTGGCCACGATCTCGCCGACGACGATATG
>JANPDD010000100.1:0-10827 GCA_031431295.1 Hyphomicrobiales bacterium
CAAGAAAGCCGCGACCGGACCCTTCCTTTTAAGTTTGTTTTTGCTGCGGCACGCTCAGTCGCACACCCAGCTTTACCGGGCCATAATAGGAGGCCGTGGCGGCCTGATCGCCCAACAACAAATCCGCACAGTTATCGCAGAACAAATTCGCCTCGATATTGTTGGCCAAAAATTTGATTCAGAAATTCCGCCTGGGCTGATTGTGGAGTTTCTTGTTGGAGCATTTCTGAACGTTCTTTTCTATTGGCTCGACAAAAAATCGAAGCTCGAACCGGAGGCAATCGATGGCATGTTCAAACGCATCGCCCAGGACGGCCTGAAGTCGCTGATGCAGGCATAAACGCCCTATCTGGACGCCGAAGGGGACATCGAAGCGCCCCAGATGTGGGCTGGACAAGTTGTAGCTTTGGTCAAAAAGCTTCAGCCAGCTGCTGAGATCATACGTGAGATAAATGCCGAGGCTTCTATAGCTTGAAGAGATTGGCGGCTATGTCGGGTTAGGGTCCAGGCTGTGTAAAAACGCGGTTTAGGTCGAAATTTCTGCACGATTTGCGTGAATATGGAAATCTGCGATTTGCCAAAGCATTGATTCCATTGAAGTGAAAATTCATGAAGCTTGGGCAAAACAAAAATTCTGACGGTTCGCAGACGTTTTTACACAGCCTCGGTCAGGAGCGTCTGTTCAGGCATGCACTGTACATGTCTGGTCAGGTCTCAAAAGCGGAAATTCAAACTGACCCACTACCGGAGAAATGGCTCTCTGCGGCGGGCGCGGGGATGACAATCAAGACGTTATTGATTCACGAGCACCGTTGCCGCCGTCAAAGAGAGAGGCACAACGATCTCAACTGACTGCACGGCGCGCCAAGCCTCACTTCAAACTGATGATGTATGCGGCAATTGCCTTCACGTCAGCTTCAGGCAGCATCGCAAGGTTTCTCTGCACCTTGCCCATTCCGCCCGATGACATTTTGTCATAGCCCAGCAGTTCGCCGTTCTGAAATGCAAGTGTGAGGTCTGCGGCATTCTTGTAGCGGCCACGGCCAACAAGATCACGCAGGCTTGGCACTTTGCCCTTGCCCTCCGGGTGTGGACCACCGGCGAGAAAGCGCGACACGTCGCTGGTCATGAACAGGGTGCGTGGTGTGTGGCATTCATTGCAATGGCCAGGGCCGTTCACGAGATAATTGCCGCGGTTCCACGTTTCCGATTGCGCGGTGTCCTGCGCGGTCTTGCTTTCGTCAAAACCAATCAGCTTCCAGGCGCCAAGGCCCCGGCGCACCAGTGGCAGGGCGAAAACCCCGTGGGGCTTCACCGCATGCACGACAGGCTGCAGCGAGGCGAGATAGGCCCGGATGTCAAGAACATCCTCGGTGCGCATATGGGCATAGGACGTATAGGGGAAGGCGGGAATGAGGTGTTCGCCACTTTTTCCAATGCCCTTTTGCATGGCATTGACAAAGTCGAGGTCGCTCCAACTGCCAAGGCCTGTGGCATCAGGTGTCAGGTTCGGCGGGTAGAGAACGCCGATCGGCGTTTGCAGGGGCGCACCGCCTGCCGGAATTGACGCATCGACGCCAGCGAGACCTGGACCCGGCAAGTGGCAGGAATGGCAGCCACCGGCATTGTAGAGGATCTGGCCGTTGACAGGATCAGGTGTGTGGGCAGGCAAATCCGCAGCCGTCAGTGGTCGTGGAATGGTGACCAGCCAAAATGCAATGAGCCCCAGCACTGCAAGCAGTGCCAAGGCTCCGAGATTGCGTCTGCTCAGCAGGCGGCGAATGACCGATCACTCCGCAGCGCGGAACTTTTCGTGGCAGCCCTGGCAGCCGGCACCCACTGCCGGAAAAGCCGCCTTGAAGGACGCTTCGTCCGTTGCGGCACGCAGCACCTGGGCTGCCGCGTACCAGGTGCCAGCCGCGGCTTCAAAACCCTTGGCGTCCGTCCAGATTTCGGGCTTGGCACGGGTTTTCAAAGTTCCGCCTTCCTGGTTTGCAGGGTCCCAGAACTTGGCCCAGTCAGCGCAGGCTGCATCTTCCTTGTCATAGGCAGCCTTGAGAGCCGCAGCGTCAAAGGGCTTTTCACCTTTCATGATCGGCACGGCCACACCCATCATGCCGCCATGGGACTTCATGCAGGCCTGACGTCCGGTGATGGCGTCATCGGCAGGGCCTGCCATGGCTGTGCCAGCGCACGAAAGCATTGCAAAAGCGCCAAGGGCCAGTGCTTTGGTGATCAGTGTCTTCATTTTCTGGAACTCCGGAGTGATTGAAGGGGTCTTGCTGCCGACACCATGCTGGCACGGAAATTGTTACATATTCAAGGCAAACTTGCATCCTGCGGGCATTGTCACATTTTCGTGAGGATTTGGGCGGGTCACATCCGACGCTTCTGCCACAGATGAACGCCCGATGAATCATCCGTTCTGCGGAAGGTCAGGTGGGCAGCCTTATCATGTCATTAAATCGCCAGTGTTAATGACGCTGCGCCAAGCCAAGGACAATTCCGGTGAACAACTCTGTCGCAACGCAGCCCAAAACCCAAGCCGCCCCGCAACAGCGCCGCCTCAGCCCCGAGTGTGCCGAATTCCTGCATATGCTGTCTTCGCTCGATGCCAAGATGTCCGCCGCAGGATCCCCAAGCAAGGGTTAGGGCATGATCGCGTTTTGTCAGTGCGCCGTGTTGGCGGATTGCCACTCTGCGATCAGGCCAAAAACCGCCGATACATTCATGGCCCGCTGATCGGTCGACGTTGAACTGATCATCTCGACCAAGTCCTCCAGTCCGAAGTTCAGGGCCAAGCCCTTCAGCGTATGGCGAAAACGGCGCACGGCCTCCGCATCACTTGATTCGCGGGCCGCTGCCAGCGCCAGGGTCACATGATGCATTTCGCCAGTCGCCGTTTCCACCAGGATGCGCAACGCGCCTGGGTGCAGCTTCGCCCGCATGGCACGCCACAGCCCGTTCGGCGACACAAGATCGACTGGGGGCTCAATTGCTGCGCCATTCAATTCTGCCTGCGCCACCGCGTCCATGTGCAGGCCCTTGAGGGCACTCGCCATGGCGCGCTTCAATTCAAGTGCACTGGCGGGTTTTGGCACGGCATTGTCAAAGGCATCACGCCAGTGGCAGGCCTCGGTTGAATCGGCAAGAAAGGCGGAGAGCGCCAGGATTGGCGTGTTCCTGCAGGCGGCAATTTCGGTGCGCATGAGGCGGGCGGCGGTGACACCGTCCATCACCGGCATTTCAATGTCCAGGAGAATGAGGTCGTAGCGGCTTTGCCGCGCCCGCTCCACGGCCACCTCACCATCGTCGACGGCATCCACCAGGAAACCCATTTTCTCCAGCATGGCCTTTGTCACGATGCGCGATGAGACCTGGTCCTCGGCGTAAAGCACGCGACGCGGCGCACCATCCAATCCACGGGAAATCGAGGTCGCTGGACTTTCAATGGGCAGTGAATGTGCGGCGGAAGCCATGTTTTCGAACGGGTCTCGGAGAATGGTCGCAGGATTGAACGTGCGGTCGAGACTAGGTGGTGAGGCACTCCTGAAAGGTAACTGAAGCCTTTCAATTTCGGGGCATGATTAATGCTTGGTGAAGTGGCTCACTTTGTGCCGAACATGCGATCGCCCGCATCGCCGAGGCCCGGCACGATATAGCCGTGGCCATTCAAGTAGCTGTCCACCGCCGCCGTGAAAATCGGCACGTCCGGATGTTCCTCGTGGAAGTGCATGACGCCCTCGGGTGCGGACAGCAGCGTCACAAGCCGCATGTCCTTCGCACCCTTTTCCTTCAGGCGTTTCACGGCAGCCGAAACGGAATTGCCGGTGGCCAGCATGGGATCGACAATGATGGTGCGGCGCTCGGCAATATCCTCCGGCACTTTCAAATAGTATTCCACGGGCTGCAAGGTTTCGGGATTGCGATAAAGCCCGATGTGACCGACCCGGGCGGAAGGAATGAGCGAGAGCATGCCCTCAAGAAGACCATTTCCCGCCCGCAGCACGGAGACGATCACCAGCTTCTTGCCCTTGAGGATGGGCGCTTCCATCTCCGCCAGTGGCGTTTCAATGGTTTGCGTCGTCATCGGCAGGTCGCGGCAGACCTCATAGGCGAGCAAGTGACTGATTTCGTGCAGGAGCTGGCGGAAGACCGCAGATGGCGTGTGTTTGTCGCGCATCAGGGTGAGCTTGTGCAGCACCAGCGGGTGGTCCACGATGGTGAGATTGGGGGGGGCTTTGAAAGCGATCTTTGTGGCCATGGATATTCTCCTCGCCTTTACATGCCGCTTCCTGCCCCTGCCCCACAAGGTGCGGCATTTCTTCGTCCACCATTTTGATTTATGCCCTTGCCTCAGCCAGCAGGCCAACATATATAAGTAACTTAATTAGTTACGGATAGACGATGACAAACCATGTGATTCCGGCCGGAACCAAGATCGGCCATGTCCACCTCAAAGTTGCTGACTTGCAACGCGCACTGGGTTTCTATGTCGGTGTGCTGGGTTTCGAGCTGCAGCAGATGTATGGCGACCAGGCCGCCTTCATTTCTGCGGGCGGCTATCACCACCACATCGGCCTCAACACCTGGGAAAGCAAGGGCGGCCAGCCGCCGCCGCCGGGTTCAACGGGCCTTTACCACACGGCGATTTTGTATCCCACGCGCATTGACCTCGCCAATGCTTTCAAGCGCGTGCTGGAGGCCGGCGTGAAACTCGATGGTTCTGCCGACCACGGCGTGTCAGTCGCCCTCTATTTCCGCGATCCCGACCAGAACGGCATCGAACTCTACTGGGACAAGCCCGAAAGCGATTGGCCCCGCGGGCCCGATGGCAAATTCACCATGGTGAACGCGCGAATTGACCTGAACGCGCTGCTCGCCGAAGCGAACGTCTGATCAAAGGGACCTAATTACCTTTGGAAGGGCCTCGGCCAAGAGGTCGAGGTCTTTTTCCGTGCCGCACGACACGCGGATGCAGCGGTTGAGCGGGGCCACGCCCGGCATGCGGATGAAGATGCCGTGGGTCAACAGGCCATCGACGATGGCGCGGGCGTAGGCGCCGTCGCGGCCGCAATCGAGCGCCATGAAGTTGGTGGCGGTGGGAATGGGCCTGAGGCCGTTGGCCTCGGCAATTGTCTTGATTCGGCGGCGCGCGGCGATGACTTTGGCCTTGACGTTGGCTACCCAGTCCACATCTTGAATAGCGGCGATGGCTGCCGCCTGTGACACCCGTGAAATGCCGAAGTGGTTCCTGATCTTGTCAAAGGCCGAGATCATTTCGGGATGGCCGATCACATAACCCACGCGAATGCCCGCCATGCCATGGGCCTTCGAAAAAGTGCGGAAGCGCAAAACGTTCTGGCGCGACACGTCGATTGCGGGTGCTGTATCGTCGGGTGCGAATTCGACATAGGCTTCATCCAGCAGCAGCATGCAAGTATCTGGTACAGCGTTGATGAAGCGTTGCACGTCGGCTGATGGCCAGACCGTACCCATGGGATTGTCGGGGTTGGCGAAATAAATGAGCTTGGCGTTTTCAGTTCTCGCCAGTTTCAGCAAAGATGCCGGGTCTTCGTGATCGTTGACGTAAGGCGTGGTGACGAGTGTGCCACCTGACGCCGCCACATGAAAATTGAAAGTGGGATAGGCACCCAGCGATGTTGCAGCCACATCGCGGGGATCGATGAACAAGCGCACAACGAGGCCAAGAAGACCATCAATGCCCTCGCCGCAGGCAATATTTTCCGGCGCAATGCCAACGGCCTTGGCGATGGCCGCTTTCAGATCGTGGTTTTCCGGATCGCCATACTGCCAGCTCTCAGCGGCTGCGGCTTGCATGGCTGCAATGGCTTTGGGTGATGGCCCGAAGACGCTCTCATTGGCACCAATACGTGCTGCGATTTTCGATTGTGTGCGGCGCTCCAGCGCCTCCGGCCCGACAAACGGCACAGTGGAGGGGAGCTTGGCGATGATGGGCGTGAAGGCGGGCATGGGGAGAAACGTAGCCGGGATTCGCAGGATTGCAAATCGCCAGGCAACCCCCTCCGGCCTGTCGGCCACCTCCCCCATCCCGGACTTGATCCGGGATCAGGGAGGGTGAAAATCCCACGCTCCCCCAAACTGTTGGGGGAGCTGTCCGAAGGACTGAGGGGCTCCGTCGGACTGTAACTTACGCCGCAGGCGTCTCAACCGGAGCAGCGACAACAGCAGCGGCAGCAGCAGCCTTGGCAGCAGCAGCTTCGGCGGCCTTTTCACGCTCGACGCGCTTCTTGCCGGGGAGAGCTTTCTGCGGGTTGTTGCGAGGGTCGCGCTTCATGATGCCCAGCTTGTCGAGGAAGCGAAGCACACGGTCCGTCGGCTGTGCGCCCTTCTTCAGCCAGTCGGCGGCCTTGGCCGCATCGAGCTTCATGCGGTTCTCGTCATCCTTCTTGAGCAGCGGATTGAACGAGCCAACGATGTCGATGTACTTGCCATCGCGGGGTGAGGTCGCAGCCGCGACGACGATGTGATAGTAGGGACGCTTCTTGGAGCCTGCGCGCGCAAGCCGGATTTTCAGTGCCATGTGGTTTCTCCTTTAAGGTCTGAATTGGGATTGATCATTTCTTCTTTCCAAGGCTGGGAAGGCCTCTGAACTGGTTTCCACCAAGACCGGGCAATCCGCCCAATCCGCCACCTAGGCCGGGGAGTTTCGGACCACCGGGTCCAAGCAATCTCGACAGGTCCGGCATGGCCGGAGCCGCAGGTGCGCCACCGGCTCCTGCCATCAAATCCTTCAAATCCTCCGGCAGGGCGTTGGGGTCCATGCCAGCGAGTTCCGCCTGCATGCGTTCCATCTCGGCTTGATCGGGAATGCCCTTGCCGCCGAACATCTTGCCGAACATGCCCTTGCCACTGCCCATCTGCTTCATCATGTCGGACATTTGCAGGTGCATCTTGAGGAGTTTGTTGATCTCCTCAACCCGGGTGCCAGACCCTGCCGCACTGCGCTTGCGGCGCTTGCCATCGATAATTGTCGGCGTTGTGCGCTCGCGCTTGGTCATGGAGCCGATGATGGCGACCTGGCGCTTGAACACCGTCTTGTCGAGGTCTTTCCCTTCGAGTTGCTTTTGAATTTTGCCCATGCCCGGCAGCATCTTCATCACACCGCCCATGCCACCAAGCTTTTCCAACTGCTTCAACTGCTCGGCCAGGTCGTTCATGTCAAACGCGCCTTTGCGCATGCGCTCGGCGATTTTCTGCGCCTTCTCATGGTCGATATTCTGCGCGGCCTGTTCAACGAGCGAGACGACATCACCCATGCCGAGAATGCGACCGGCAATGCGCTGCGGGTGGAAGTCTTCAAGGCCATCGAGCTTTTCGCCCGTGCCCAAGAGCTTGATGGGCTTACCCGTCACGGCCCGCATCGAGAGTGCCGCACCGCCACGGCCATCACCATCAATGCGGGTCAGCACGATGCCGGTGATGCCGATCTTTTCGTCAAAGGCGCGGGCAAGATTGACGGCGTCCTGCCCCGTCAACGCATCGGCGACGAGCAACGTTTCCTTAGGTCTCGCGATGTCACGGACGGCTGCTGCTTCGGCGAGCAATTCCTCATCGATGTGGAGGCGGCCCGCCGTGTCCAGCATCACGATGTCATAAGCACCCTTGCGGGCTTCCGACATGGCGCGCTTGGCAATCGCCGTCGGTGTTTCGCCCTTGACGATTTTGAGGGTATCGACCTTGACCTGCTTGCCCAGAATCTCAAGCTGCTCTTGTGCTGCGGGGCGGCTCACATCAAGTGACGCCATCAACACTTTGCGCTTCTCGCGCTCGGTCAGGCGTTTTGCGAGTTTCGCAGTCGTGGTGGTTTTGCCGGAGCCCTGCAAACCGACCATGAGAATGGCAACAGGTGGCGAGGCGCGGAGATTCAATGTGGATTGGTCGGAGCCCAGTGTTTCCACCAATTGATCGTGGACGATCTTGACCACCATCTGACCGGGCTTGATCGACTTGACAAGCTCGGCACCCACAGCCTTTTCGCGTACCTTCTCGGTGAAGGCCTTGACGACTTCCAGCGCCACGTCGGCCTCGAGGAGCGCGCGGCGCACCTCGCGCATGGCCACATCAACATCCGCCTCCGACAGGGAACCCCGGCCGGTCAGCGTGTCGAAGATGCCAGAAAGGCGCTCGCTTAAGGTTTCGAACATCAATGCTTCCTATCGCCCAAACGAAAACGACACCCGGGGGCGAAACTCGCTGCCGGATGCTGGCCGCCGCACCTCCCGGGAATAAACGCCCCATGTGTGCAAATGGCCCCGAGACGCTTGACGTCTTTGAGAGGACGCGCAGTTAGGGGAAATGGCCGGAAAAGTCAAATTGGACGACGGGGCAAGTTTTTGGGACTAAAACCTGACTGAAGCGGTTATTGGAAACCGGGATGTCCAACATTCGAAAAGCGCTGGTCTTCTATGCAATCACGCTGGCACTTGCTGTTTTGGTGCGCTTGGCGGTGCCGTGGATCGGGGAGGCAAGTCTGCTCCTCACGATGCTGACGCCTGCACTTGGTGTTCTCGCGATGCTGCTGGTCATTGCCCCCGAAGGCGGTTTGCGCGATGCCTTTTCCAGCCTGGGATTGAACAAGGCGGGCTGGAAAGCCTGGCCGTTCGCCATCGCCGGGCCATTGCTTATCCATGTGATCGGCATCGGCGTGCTTGTGGCGACAGGGTTGACCGCCTTGCTTGCGCCCACGTTGCCAGCGGTGCCGCTGCTGGCAGTGCTTGACCTGCTGATCGGTTTTCTGATCAGCACGGTCCTTGCCCTGGGTGAGGAAGTGGGATGGCGCGGCTACATGCAGCCGCGACTGCTTTCCCTCGGCCCTGTCTATGCCATGCTGCTGGTGGGCTTCCTGCATGGATTGTGGCACATGCCGATCCTGCTGACGACGGATCTCTATCACAGCACCGGCAATCCATGGCTGGTGGCGCCGCTGTTCCTCATCACACTCACCCTGGCTGGCGTGTTCTACGGGTTTCTGCGGCAGTGGACGGCCAGCGTTTGGCCTGTTGCAGTGGCCCACGCCGCCGCCAACACGGCCTGGAACCTGGCAACGCGTGTCTCTGAAACCAAATCCCCCATGGTGCTTGAATATGTCGGCGGTGAAAGCGGCGTGATTGTCATCGTCGGCCTCCTGTTGATCAATTGGGCGATCATCGCCCACATGCGAAAAAATCCACACTTGATGGGGAAGACAGAGAGCCCTTGATCCGGTGACGTGAGGGTTCACGCTGGGACGGCAGCTCCGCCTGTACTCTCCCGGTTCTCGCGCAGCAGATAAACCATCAACCCGGCAACAATGGCGGTGCCGAAGGCGGCCCACCACATTTCGGTGTAGCGGGCGAAGAGATCAAACAGATAACCGCCGAAGAAGGCGCCGACCGCTCCACCCAGCGCATGGCCGCCGGAGATAAGGCCCATGGACAGCCCCATGATTTTCAAACCGAGGTGGGAGGCTGCCAGGCTCGCGGTGGGTGGTACGGTGGAATAGTCAAAGATGCCGAAGATCACAGCGAACAGAACCATCATTTCATAGGACGTGCCAACGTTCATCAGCACGATGAAGGAAAAGGCCCGCACAATATAGATGGTACCGAGCAGCAGGGGCCGGTTCACCCGGTCCGTGAGATAGCCCGACAGCAACATACCGCCAAAATTCAATACCATGATCAAGCCATAGATGCCGGAGGCGGGCACAGGCGGAAAGCCGCAGAAGGCGGCGTAGGGCAGAAAATGGGTTTCGATCGCTCCCGTTGTGGTGATGCCGCAGAAGAAAAAGCTCCAATAGAGAATGTGAAATGTGGGGTTGGTGACAAGGAACCGCAGCCGCAGCCAGATATTTTCCGGCGGAGCCTTGTCCTTGGCAACTGGTGCCATCACCCGCGCAGGTTCAAGTGTTTTCCACACCACACCCGCCAGCAAGGTGCAGACGATGGCCGCCGCCGCAATGCTCCAGCGCCAGGAGAAGTAGGACAGGGCGAGTGTCAGAAGCGGCACAAAAATAAACTGGCCGACGGAAGCGCCGGAAGTCGCAATGCCAATGGCAAGACCGCGGCGTTCATCAAAAATGCGGGCAACGGCTGTTGAAATCACATGGTCATTGCAGGCCGCAAAACCCATTCCCCCGACGAGGCCGTAGCCGAGGATGTAGGCGGCGGCGGTCGGAAAGACCGCAAACATCGCCAGTCCGATGGCGATCACCAGAAGCCCGCCCGCCAGCAAGCCCCGGGGGCCATGGCGGTCCACAAGGTTTCCAGTCACGGGCGCAATCAAACCAATGACAACAAGCGCCACCGATTGGCCGGAACCGATGAAGGTTTTGGACCAGTTCAGGTCACGCACCCACTCCCCGGTCATGATGGCCACAGACTGCCGCGCCGACATCACAATGGCCAGCGTCACGAAACAGAGTGCAACCACAACCCATGGATTGATGGAGGGATTGACATCTTCGTGCTTCGTTTGGGCGGGCATGGTCCTTGTTCGCATACACACTTCAATTTCGCCAGCCCCGATGGGGTTTGGTTGGAGCAAGTATCTGAGGTACGCCCCTCAAAATCCCTTTGCCCCGCGTGATGTTTTCCGTTATCGCGGCGTCCGAACCGAAATCACCTTTCAGGAGAGACGCCCACATGGCCCGCATCACCCTTCGCCAGTTGCTCGACCACGCCGCCGAACAGGATTATGGTGTGCCGGCCTTCAACATCAACAACATGGAACAGGCGCTGGCCATCATGGTGGCGGCGGACAAGCTGGACGCGCCCGTCATCCTCCAGGCCTCGCGGGGTGCGC
>JANPDD010000101.1:0-36979 GCA_031431295.1 Hyphomicrobiales bacterium
CGAGGTCAATGATGTCACGCAGCAGAATCTTGCCTTCGTTCAGTTCATCGCGCCAGATGATGATGGCCTGGAAGGTGAGCGGGCTTTCGCAGAGACCTGAGATCATCGCCTCGCGGCCCGCCTCGATGCGCTTGGCGATGGCAATTTCACCCTCGCGTGAGAGAAGCTCAACCGCCCCCATCTCGCGCAGATACATGCGCACCGGATCATCGGTGCGGTCGGCGGGAAGCTTCGGTGCTTCCACCTTCATCAGCGCCGTTTCGCCGCTCGCCTCCTCCTCCACCTTGACGGTCAGGTTTTCGGACTCTTCCTCGCTTTCGACGACGTTGATGCCCATTTCATTGAGCATGGCCATGATGTCCTCGATCTGTTCCGGCGAGGTCTCGTCGGACGGCAGCACGGCATTCAATTCATCAAGCGTCACATAGCCCCGGGCCTTGGCAAGCTTGATCATCCGCTTGACGGCGGCATTGTTCAGATCAAGCACCGGTGCGTCGGAGCCCGCTTCCGGGGTTTCCGGCTCGGCGGAATTGTCCTCAGGAAGTGCCGGGACCTCTTCCTCGGCCTGCTTCTGGGGGCGGGGCGGCGTCTTGGGTGGCAGTTTGGCCATGGGTAGCAATAACTTTCCTGCGGGTGATTCGCACACCCGGTAAACTGATTCGGCGGCCACCTAAAGCTGCGGCCGTTATGCGGTTCTTAACCATGCCGCCCGGGGGCCGCCGGGGCGGATAGGCTAGATCGCGTCTCCGCGACTGCGCCCCGAGGCGATGCCGAAGCCTTCAACCTGGGCTTCGGCACCCTGGGTTGACAGCAACTGGTCTCGAACCGCGACGAGCGCGGCAAGGTTTTCCTCCGACGGATCGCGGGCAAAGGCCGCTTCAGCAGCCTTCAGCTCACGGTCGAGCGTTACGGATTTGCGGTGCAGGGCGAGCATCTGGCGGAGGCCTGTCCGGGCATCATCGGGTGCAGCCGACGGACGAAGGAACCACTCATTCAGATGTGTCGCCTGGGTTTCGAGGCGGTCCAGAACCGGACCAAACCCTCGGGTCTTCAGGTGGCCCTTCAAGTCTGCCGGTTCAAGGCTTTCCTCAGAGGACGCGGTATCTAGAATCAGTGTGCGGAGCGAGTCAAGCTCGCGTGAGGTAATGTCGAGTGCGGCAAATTCGTCCCAAAAATCATGGAGTATCGGGGGATGGTTGACGGCGAGCAGCAGGATCATGCGTTCCCTGCGTTCGGCGGCGGTGGCGGCAGAGCCCGATTGGGCCGCGGCGCGAAGCTGGGCGGAGGCGGGCTGCTGCACCTCCCACGGGCGCTGGCCCGGCTTGAGGCGGGGTGAAAACGCCCGTAGCGCGTTTCCTGGCCCGCGCTGTGGTGTCTGCCGCGCACCACCCCACAGCGACTGGAAACGCGTACGCAAATCGTCCTGATAGTGCTTGCGGACCGTTTCATCCTTGATGCTGGCGACCAAGGCGCGAAGGTCCCGCTCAAAAGCGGCGCGGCGTTCGGGGCTTGCCCGGTCATTTTCGCCCATGGCCCGCCGCCACAGCACCTCCGCCATGGGCTCGGCCGCCGCCACCACGGCTTTCACTGCATCAGCACCTTCGTCGCGCAACAGGTCATCCGGGTCCTTGCCGCCGGGGAGAAATACAAACTTCAGCGAATGCCCGGGAGACAAAAGCGGCAGCGCCAGATCAAGCGCGCGATAGGCCGCTTTCAAGCCCGCCTCATCACCATCAAAGCACAGCGTTGGCTCCGGCACGGTGCGCCACAACAGGCCAAGCTGGTTTTCCGTGAGCGCGGTGCCGAGCGGTGCCACAGCCTCCGGCAAGCCGGCCCGGTGCATGGCAATCACATCGACATAGCCTTCAACCGCAATCAGCCGGTTGCTGGCATGGGCGGACTTGCGGGCCTTCTCAAAATTGTAAAGCACATCGCCCTTGTGGAAGATCGGTGTTTCCGGCGAGTTGAGATACTTGGCGGGAACATCCGCCCTGAGGGCGCGGCCGCCAAAGGCGATGACGCGGCCCCGCGCATCGCGGATGGGAAACATCACCCGGTCGCGGAAGCGGTCGTAGGCAACGGGAATGTCATCACCGGCAATGACAAGCCCCGCCTCGATCATCTGCTCCAGGGCAATGCCGGCGGACGCCAGTTCATTGCGCAGCCAACCCCGGTCATCGCGCCCGTAGCCGATGCCAAATTCAGTCTGGATCGCCGGTGAAAGATCACGATCCGACAGATAGCCCCGGGCCTTTGCACCATGTGACGACTGCAATTCGGCCTGAAAAAGCTTTGCGGCAATTTCCATGACGTCATAGAGACTTGCACGGGTCTTCTCGCGCTCCACATCAGCGCTGGATTGCACCGGCATGGCAAGTCCCGCTTCACCCGCCAGCCGCTCCACGGCTTCCGGAAACGGCATTCCCTCCTTCTCCACAAGAAAGGTGAAAATGTCGCCTGACGCCTTGCAGCCGAAGCAATGATAACGGCCCTTGCGGTCATCGGCATGGAAGCTCGGTGATTTTTCTGTGTGGAAGGGACAGCAGGCCCAGTAATCGCCCTTGGCGGCCTGGGTCTTGCGCCTGTCCCATTGCACGCTGCGGCCAATCACGGATGAAAGGTTCACCCGTGATCTGATCTGCTCAAGAAAGTCCGGCGAGACGCGCATGAGCGGGGTTTAGCAGGTTTGGCAAGTTTGGCAGCGAGGCAATGCCAGTTGCGGAATTGGTGTTGACAAATGGAAAAATACTATTGTATATACATCAGTGAGTTGGGGACCCCGGATGGAGGAAGGGTGGGAAGAGATTGCATTTGGTGTCAATGGATTCGAATGGGATGAAAACAAAGCGCAAGCGAATATCTCGAAACACGGCATCAGTTTCTACGATGCCGTTGAAGTCTTCGAGCGCCGCCACATCGCAAGATTACAGCATGTCGACTTCGAAGAGCGATATGAAATCATCGGGCTTTCACGAAGAGCAAGCCTCTGTGTCATATGCACCGAGAGAATTGACCGCATCAGAATTATCTCTGCGCGAAAGGCTTCTAAAGCCGAACAAAGACGGTATCGTTCGTATTTCCTACAAGGATTGGCGTAGGCTGCCACGGCACGACACGGACTGGACGAGGTTCGATGCCCTCACCGATGAAGACATCGCCAAGGCCGTGGCCGATGACCCCGACGCCGCCGCCCTCGACATGGATTGGTCAAAGGCCAAGCTCGTCACTTTCAAACCCAAGATCGCCATGAGCATCCGTATGGACCCTGACATCTATGATTTCTTCAAGGCCACCGGCAAGGGCTACCAGACCCGCATGAATGCCGTGCTCCGCGCCTTTGTGGATCATGAGAAGGGCAAGAAGTAGCGCAACAAGTCTTGTCACTGCCGCGCAACTGTGGGACCTTTTCTTCCCCAAACCAAGGAGGCAACGATGGCTATCAAGAAAGCGTACACGGCCAAGGCGGTTTCAAAAGGCGGACGCGGCGGCGGTACAGCGAAGACCGATGACGGCATGCTGGACTTGGTCATCGCCGGGCCCAAGGAATTGGGTGGCACCGGCCAAGGCACCAACCCGGACCAGCTTTTCGCGGTGGGCTATTCGTCGTGCTATTTGGGGTCCATGAAATATGCCAACGCCAAGCAGAAGAAGGCCTTGCCCTGGTCGCCTGACAGCACGGTCACGACCTACGTGAGTTTTGGACCGCGCTCCGACAAGAAGGGTTTTGGCATCGAAGTACGCCATGAAGTACATCTGCCCGGCTTGACCAAGGCGCAGGCCGCGGCCATCGCCAAGAAAGGCCATGTGGTGTGTGCCTATTCCCAGGCCATCCGCAGAAACGTGAAAGTGACAACGAAGATCATTTGAGAAAGCAAAAAGGCCGCGCAGGACGCGCGGCCTTTGTGTCTAGCGTGCAAGAATTCTAGTGGTGTCCATAGTTGTGGCTATGGTGATGGCAATACTTCACCTTCTTCTTCTTGCCTTTCTTTTTGAGCCAGTGGCAATGCCAGTGGTTGTGGAATTTGTGATGGCCAAAGTAGAAGCCATCTCCCAGGTAGATGCCGAAGCCGACATGGTTGGCAGAAGCGGTGGATGACGCGCCACCCAAGCCCAAAGCCATGGTCCCGGCTGCAGCAACTGCAATCAAAGTCTTGCGCAACATGCAATTTTCCTTTCGTTCAATCGTCTCCGCCGCCCGGGGGGCGGCGACTGCGAATTTATGCTGAAAATGACCTGAACGCCAGATGAATGGCCTCGATGTTACGCCAGCAACGATTTGACCACGGCGCCCGCCTTGCCCATGTCAATCTGACCTGCGTATTTGGCTTTGAGTTCGGCCATCACCTTGCCCATGTCCTTGACTGATGCAGCACCAACCACAGCGATGATGCCTTTGATGGCATCGGCGGTTTCCGCCTCCGACAATTGCTTCGGCATATAGGACTGGATGATCTCCATCTCCTCGCGCTCGGCGGCTGCGAGTTCGGGCCTGCCACCCAGCTCAAAAGCCACAATCGAATCCTGCCGCTGTTTCACCATTTTGGCGAAAAGTTCAAGCAGACCAGCATCAGGCGTCAGAAGTGACTCATGCCCATCCGTGCGGGAATTGATGTCCTTGTCCTTGATGGCGGCATTCATCAGGCGAATGGTGGCAAGCTTGCGCTTGTGGCCCGCCTTCATGGCGACTTTCAAATCGGCATTCAGCTGGTCGCGAAGACTCATGGGGGAAACTCCAATTTTGGCCAATTTTGGAAAGTGCGCTCCTTATCCTGTTCGCCTTCCCCACGCAAACTTGACGCCCGCCGCCCAAGCCCTTAACCAGCCGCAAATTCCCGGAGACCCAAGTGATGGCACCGTCCAAAACGCCCAAGAAGGCAAAGGCCCCCCCGCGCCCGCAGTACGGCGATTGGGCCGAGGCCATTGTGACGGGCTTGCTTGTATTGGCCGACGGAACCGTGGTTGAGGGCCAGGGTTTTGGCGCCGAAGGCGATGCCGTGGGCGAGGTCTGCTTCAACACCGCCATGACCGGCTACCAGGAAATCCTGACCGACCCTTCCTATGCGGGCCAGATCGTCACCTTCACCTTTCCCCACATCGGCAATGTCGGCACCAACGATGATGACATTGAAACGACCAACCTTGCGGCCTCGGCGGCGGTGCTGGGCTGCATTGTCAGGGCCGCCGTCACGGAACCTGCCAACTATCGCGCCCAAAAGCATTTCGACAAGTGGCTGAAGGCCCGCAACATCATCGGTCTGTCCGGCATCGACACCCGCGCCCTCACCAGCCTGGTCCGTGTCAAGGGCATGCCCAACGGCGTCATCGCCCACAATGCCAAGGGCAAGTTTGACATAGCCGGATTGAAGAAGGCCGCGGCCCAATGGCCGGGCCTTGAGGGCATGGACCTGGTAAAAGATGTGTCGTCCAGCCAGCGCTCGCACTGGGACGAAAAACTCTGGGACTGGTCGAAGGGCTACACCCGGGGGACGGGCGGCAAGAGGGTTGTGGCCATCGACTATGGCCTGAAGCGCAATATCCTGCGCTGCCTCACCTCGGCGGGCTGTGAGGTGACGGTCGTGCCTGCGACAACATTGGCGGACGATATTCTCGCCATGAACCCCGATGGCGTGTTTCTGTCCAATGGTCCGGGCGACCCGGCGGCCACGGGAGAATACGCCGTCCCTGAAATCAGGAAACTGATCGACAGCGGCAAGCCCATCTTTGGCATCTGCCTCGGCCACCAGATGCTGGCCATTGCACTGGGCGGCAAAACCATGAAGATGCACCAGGGCCATCACGGCGCCAACCACCCGGTGAAGGATTACACAACGAACAAGGTCGAGATCGTGTCCATGAATCACGGCTTTGCGGTCGACCGGAATTCTCTGCCCAAGGGCATCACCGAAACCCATGTGTCGCTGTTCGATGGCTCGAACGCCGGAATCGCCGTGGACGGAAAACCCATCTTCTCCGTCCAGCACCACCCTGAGGCCTCACCCGGTCCGCAGGACAGCCACTATTTGTTCAGGCGTTTTGTTGACCTGATGAATGCCTGAACCATGTCCTTCGCCAAGCTTGATGCCCACCTGAAAAAACTCGAAGCCCTGAGCCATGCCCAGGCCATGCTGGGTGTGGATGAGGCCGTGATGATGCCCGAGGGGGGCGGCGACAAGCGCGCCGAGGCCATGGCGGGATTGGCAGCACTTCATCACGAGATGGCCTCGTCCCCGCAAGTGGGAGACTGGCTGGCCAAAGCTGTGGGAGAAGACCTGACGGCGGAACAGCGCGTGGCCGTGAAAGAGCAGCAGCGCCACTTCACCAACCTCACCTGCCTCTCGACAGATTTCGTGCATCGCCTGACAGAAGCACGCTCCAAAACGGAACAGCTCTGGCGCGTGCTTCGTTCCAAGGGAGACTGGAAGGGTCTTCTGCCATCATTTGCCAACGTCTTGGCACTCGCCCGTGAAGAGGCGGCGCGCCGGGCGGATGTCCTGAAGCTGGCCCCCTATGATGCGCTGATCGAGCAGTTTGACCCCGGCAACCGCAGCGCAAACATCACGCCGGTATTCGAGGGGCTTAAGGCTTTCCTGAAGGATTTCATTCCGCAAGCTCTCGAAGTACAAGCCCGGCGCCACGCAAAACACCAGCCGAGGTCCTTCACCGGAACCTTTGCGGTCGAAAGGCAGAAAGCCCTTTGCGAAGCCATGATGAAGGCCGTGGGTTTCGATTTTCATCATGGACGGCTGGACGTGTCACATCATCCGTTTTGCGGTGGAGTGCCGGCAGACGTGCGCATGACGACACGCTATGAAACGGCTGATTTTCTTTCGGCGCTGATGGGCGTGCTCCACGAAACGGGCCACGGCCTCTATGAGCAGGGCCTGCCCAAAGCCTGGACACATTGGAGTGTGGGCCAGCCACGCGGCATGGGCGTTCACGAAAGCCAGAGCCTATTTGTGGAAAAGCAGATTGGCCGCAATCCCGCCTTCTGGACCTATGCTCTTCCGCAGGTGACGGCGCAGTTTCCGGACCTCGCCGAGTGGTCGATTGCCGACCTGCTCCAGCATGTTCACAAGGTGAAACCCGGTCTTATCCGTGTGGATGCAGACGAGGTGACCTATCCCCTGCACGTCATCCTGCGCTATGAACTCGAGCAGCAACTGATCAGTGGCGACCTGAAGGCGGAAGACATCCCCGAGGCCTGGGACGCCAAGATGAAAGACGCCCTTGGCATCTCCACCACCGACAACATGCGCGATGGCCCCATGCAGGACCCGCACTGGCCCGGTGGCGCTTATGGTTATTTCCCTTGCTACACACTGGGGGCCTTGCTGGCGGCGCAGCAATGGGCCGCGATTTCCGCGCAGTATCCAAACGCGGAAGATGATATGCGCCGGGGAGACTTCACCGGGTTGAACGAATGGCGGCGGAAAAACATCTGGTCGAAGGCTTCAACATTGCCGACGCCTGATCTCATTAAGGCGGCAACCGGCGAGCCGCTCAGCGCCCGCCACTTCATGGCCCACCTGAAGAAGCGCTACCTGGCCTGAACAGGCGTTACCTGGATGCGACTGAACGGGTTGCGTGTCACTGGCCCCTGCCCTATGCGCATGGCCCCATGACGCTGTACTCCATCCCGACAGACCTTGCCGGTGCGGTCCTCAAGATCGATCTTGCGGTGTTGCAGGCCAACTACAGGTTACTGTCCAAGAAGGCCGGCAAGGCCGAATGTGGCGCCGCGGTCAAGGGCAATGCCTATGGCCTGGGGCTGGCGCCTGTGGCGCGCGCACTCTGGCGGGCGGGCTGCAAAGCCTTCTTTGTGGCGAGGCCCACGGAAGGCGAAACCCTGCGTCAATTGCTGCCCCAAGCCGGCATCCATGTGCTCGACGGCCTCGCCACCGGCCGGGCTGAATACTACGCAAATTTCAACCTCATTCCGGCACTCATCTCAATCGACGAGGCAATGGAATGGGCGGCCTTTGGGCGGCAATATGGAAGGGCGTTGCCTTGCGCGCTGCATGTCGATACCGGCATCAACCGCCTCGGCCTGTCGGAGGCCGACTTCGACCGCATTCTTGATGATGGGTTCTTGCGGAAGGGCCTCAACATCACGCTGCTGATGAGCCATTTTGCCTGCGCCGATGATCCGGCCCACCCCCTGAACGCGAGGCAGATTTCCCGCTTCGAACACTTGCGCAAAAAACTGCCGGACGTGCCGGTGAGCCTGAGCAATTCCTCCGGCCTTTTCCTCAAGGGCCGGAAAAGCGAAAGCATCGCACGGGCGGGCATCGCCCTTTATGGCGGCAACCCGGTTCCCGGAAAAAAGAACCCCATGAATCCTGTGGTGACATTGGAGGGAACCGTGTTGCAGGTCCGTGATGTCGGCAAGGGTGAAACCGTGGGCTATGGTGCCACCTGGAAGGCCAGACGTGACAGCCGCATTGCCGTCCTGGGTGCGGGTTACAAGGATGGCATTCCCCGCCACTTGAGTTCCAGGCAGAATGATGGCCCCGCCAAGGTCTACGTCGCTGGAAAACGCTGTCCCATCGTGGGCCGGGTTTCCATGGACATGATGGCCATTGATGTGACCGGCATTTCCAGGGCCAAGGTCAATCGCGGCACCCGGGCCGAGATTCTGGGGCCGCACATCCCCATCGATGAGGCGGCAGGCTGGGCTGGCACCATTTCCTATGAATTGCTCACCCGGCTTGGAAGCCGCTATGCCAGGCTCTATTCTGGTGGCGAGGATGCCGGGAATGGGGAAACTGGAGAATCATGAATCCACTGGCGGCAATCGGATCTCTGGTCCTTGGGTTTCTGGCTGAAACGGGGCGCATTGCGCTGTTTGCCCGCGATGCCATTTTCCAGGGCCTGACACCGCGCTACTATCTGGGCCAGATTGCCCTGCAGTTCTTCCGCATCGGCTACACGTCTCTGCCCGTCGTGGCACTGACGGCCTTTTTCACCGGCGGGGCCCTGGCCCTGCAAATCTATCTCGGCTCTTCGCGCTTCAATGCCGAAAGCCTGGTGGCTTCCATCGTGGCACTTGGCATCACCCGCGAATTGGGCCCGGTGCTCGCTGGCCTCATGGTTTCGGGCCGGGTCGGCGCGTCCATCGCTGCCGAACTCGGCACCATGCGCGTGACCGAACAAATCGACGCGCTGGTCACACTTTCCACCAATCCGCAGAAATATCTGGTGGGGCCGCGCCTGCTTGCCGCCGTGGTCTCGCTGCCCCTGCTGGTGGCCATCGGTGACACGATCGGCGTTTTCGGCGGCTACATTGTTGGCACCCGTTCTCTGGGCTTCAACAGCTACGCCTATCTCAAGAACACCGCCGATTTCCTGCATCTCGATGATGTCACGTCGGGCCTCATCAAGGCCGCCGTCTTCGGTTTCATCATCGCCCTCATGGGCTGCTATCACGGCTTCCACTCCAAGGGTGGTGCGCAAGGTGTCGGCCGCGCCACAACGAATGCCGTTGTCTCTTCCGCCATCCTGATCCTGGCGGCGAATTTCGTGCTGACCTCATTGCTGTTTGGGGAATGACGATGCAGCCCCACATTGAACTCCGCGATGTCCAGAAGCGCTTCGGTCCAAAACATGTTCTGCGTGGCCTGAGCATTTCCGTGAACAAGGGCCGCTCGCTCGTCGTGATTGGCGGCTCCGGCACAGGCAAATCGGTGATGCTGAAATGCATCCTCGGCATCATCCGCCCCGATGCGGGCGAAATCATCGTGGGGGGCGAAAGCTGTGTGGGCCTCCGGAGCCGCGAGCGCGACGCCTTTCTGTCGCGCTTCGGCATGTTGTTTCAAGGCTCGGCGCTGTTTGACTCCTTGAGCGTGTGGGAAAATGTCGCCTTCGGCCTGACCCATGGACGGGGCATGGCACGGCCCCAGGCAAAAACCATTGCCATCGACAAACTGGCGCAGGTGGGGCTTTCCGCCGACGTGGGGGCGCTGCATCCGGCGGAACTCTCAGGCGGCATGCAAAAGCGCGTGGCACTGGCCCGTGCCATCGCCTCTGATCCGGAGATCATCTTTTTCGATGAACCAACGACGGGTCTTGACCCCATCATGGCCGACGTCATCAACAATCTCATCGTCGATTGCGTGAAGCGCCTTGGTGCCACCACGATTTCAATCACCCATGACATGGCATCAGCCCGGAAGATCGCCGATGACATTGCCATGATCCACAAGGGCGAGATCATCTGGCAGGGCGAGGCCAACCAGGTGAACCGTTCCGGCAACGCCCATGTGGACCAATTCATCCACGGCCGCGCCGAAGGCCCGATCCAGATGGATGTGCTGAAGGCGTAGAGCAGACCTCCAAAAGTGGACCATGCTGCAGTATTGTGCTATGCAGCTCAGGATGAAGGTGCAGCAATGACAATCGAACTTGCCCCACTTATTGTAGCTGACAAGGGAACGCTTGGCGGCAAACCCCGCATCAAAGGTACCCGCATCAGCGTTGAGCTCGTGCTTGATCGACTTGCGGCGGGCTGGACCGTTGATGATATTCTGGAGAGCTATCCGCATCTGACCAAAGAAGGGATTCTCGCCTGTCTAAACTATGCCAAGGAATTGGTAACGGAAGAAACTTTGCTCTTCTCCTTTACCGCAGCGGCTGAATGACGCGAATTCTGGCGGATGAGTGCATACCAATGCCTGTTGTCAGCTTGCTGCGGAAGCAGGGCTTTGATGTCCTATCTATCCTTGAAAGTCACGCTTCTGAACCTGACAGTTTCGTTATCGAGAAGGCAGTCAGCGAACAGCGCTTGATTCTGACAGCAGATGTTGAGCTTGCCTCGCAAACCTTGAGGCTGGGCACAAGTCACTTCGGCACAGTTTTGTTGCGCATGGGTCCGCTGGCCCCGCGCGAGGTGGCGACGCTCGTGCTTGCCACTCTTCAGGCGGGAACCGATTGGAGCAAGCTTCACAGTGTCCTTTCACCAGGGAAAGTGAGAAGCAGAGCTCTGAAGATGTTGGACGATTTGTAGCAAAAAAACGCCGCCCTTGTGAGGCGGCGTTTCCGTGTTTTGAACTGTGCCGAGGAACGCGGAAGGTTCGACTGCTTCCGCAGTGCGGCTCTACCCTAAAGAGACTGCCCCTTAAGGCCAGCAATCCGCACCAAGGTTCCTGCAACAGTGAACACACTCGACATCGGATCACCTCCTTTCAATTGTTGACGACCGCGCCAGCATGGCAGAGCCGCCAACCATTTCAAGTGATGAAATTCCGGAAAATGCCGATGTCTGCGAGCCGACCCGCGGCGGCCGCGAAACAAAAAATGGCCGCCAAAACCAGGCAGCCATTGAGGCGGGGCGGAGAGTGACATCCACCGAAAACTGCGGGGTTTGACGATCAGTTGCCGCCGAAACGCGAGCTCAAGGCAACCTGAACATAGGTCTTTTCGAGCATGCGGGTGGTGGCGGGATCGAGGGTGAGGGCCTGACGGACAGTCTGGGCGGCGGCGGTGAAGAACTTGTTCATGATCTTTACTTTCTTTAATCCTTGTTGATGATCATCATATAGTACGTTGCGATTCAAAAGAAAAACGACTAATTCTCATTAGATATTCAAATAAAATTTGAAGATTGAGCGGTTTTTCCATGTTGGAACTGTTTCCAGGACTGCGCAGCCTCCGCGCCTTCGACGCCGCCGCAAAACACCTGAGTTTTACCAGGGCCGCGGAAGATCTGGGCGTGACCCCGGCAGCGATCAGCCACCAGATCAAGGAACTGGAGAGTCAGCTGGGCCTCGTCCTGTTCACGCGAACGAGCCGCAGCATGCGGCTGACCCGCCAGGGTGAGATCCTGCAGGCGGCGGCCCAGGAGTCCCTTGAGGTGCTTTCGCGGGCGCTCATGCGGGTCAAACGGCTTGAAAACAACCGCCAGATCCGCGTGTCCGCCTCGCCATCGCTGGCCGCCAAATGGTTGGTGCCGCGACTGGAGCGGTTTCTGGAACTGCAGCCGGGGGCTGACGTCCGTGTGGACGTGTCCCATTCCGTTGTGGACTTTGACCGCGAGGACATTGACCTCGCAATCCGCTTTGGCGAAGGCAAGTATCCTGGCTTGCGCGCCGATCTGCTGTTTCAAGACAACGTGTTTCCCGTGTGCAGCCCGCGCATCATCAGCAAGGAAAAACCTCTCAACACGCCCCGTGACCTGTTACGCCACACCCTCATCCACCTCGACTGGGAGGCGCAAGGCTCGCCCTGGCCCAACTGGAAAATGTGGATGAAGGCGGCGGGTGTGGGCGAATTTGACGAACGCGCCGGACTGCACTTCGGCCAGACATCATTTGCGGTGCAGGCGGCAATCGACGGCATGGGCGTGGCCCTGGGTGATTCGACACTTGTGGCCGACGACCTCGCCGCAGGGCGGCTGGTCAAACCTTTTGAGCTCGCGCTGCGCGCGCCTGCCCAATATGCCTATCACGTCATTACCCGGCGCGACACATCAGGCGCGCCCCTGGTTGACGCCTTCCGCGACTGGTGCCTGGCGGAAGCCAAAGTAACAGAGAGCAAAGGCAATTTCCCGAACAAGGCACAAGACGCTTCGCAAGCCGCCGTTGCACGGACCTGATCATGCATCACTCCGGTGCCAGTGCCGGATGGACATCATAGACCCCGACCGGCATTTGCTCATAGTCGATGACTGTGCCCGTCATCATGCCGGCCGCAGGCGATACGAGAAATGCGATAAGGCCTGCCACATCGTCCGGCACAATCAGACGGCCAAACGGCATGCGCCGCCCAATCAACTCGGCCCAGTTTTCCGGCATGTTGTGGAAACCTGTTTGCAACTGGTGTTCGCCTTCGCTGTTGACCCACCCGAGATTGACCGCAAACACGCGGATGCCCTGGCGCTTCCAGGCATTGGCGGCATTTTTGGAGAGGGCCACGAGTGCCGCCTTTGATGCGGCATAGGTGCCGATGTTGGGCGGGCCTCCATGGGACAGCATGCTGGCGATATTGACAACCACGCCGCCGCCGCGCTGCCGCATGATCTTGCTTGTCTCCTGCATCAGGAACAGCGGCGCCCTGACGTTGACATTGAACATGCGCTCAAAGGCCTCCGGTGTCGTGTCATCAACGCCACAGCGTTCCGTGTTGCCCGCCGCGTTCACCAGAACGTCAACACCGCCAAACCGCTCCACGGCGGCATCCACGGCCTTGCGCGGCGTTTGCGGGTCGAGAAGATCGGCCACCACAACCGCGACACGTTTGGGCTCGCCCAGCGCCATCTCGGTTCGCCTCAATGCAGCGGCATCGCGGTCAACGAGAACGATGCCCGTGAAGCCCTCACGCAGCAACTGCCGGGCCGCCGCCGCACCAATGCCCTGGCCGCCACCGGTGATGATTGCCGTGCGTGCCATCAAAACGGGGCGGCTTGGCACCAGGCCTCAATTGCTCAATGTGATGCGTACACGCCGCGGGCCGTAGCGCTGAACCAATGAATAGAGCCGGGCTGCATTTTGCGGGTGCAAACGCACACACCCATGCGACGCGGGACGCCCCAGGGTGCGGATGTAACCCGTGCCGTGGATGGCATAGCCGCCATGGAAGAACACCGAATTCGGCATCGGCGAATTGTCGTACTTGCGCGAGTAGTAGACCTTGGCCGTGCGTGTCACGCCATAGGTTCCACGTGGCGTGTGATAGCCGGGGCGTGCGGTCGAGACTTTCCAATAGGCATAGGGAAAACCGTTCACCCGCACCGACATGGATTGTGAGCCGATGTCAATATGGACCTGCACGGCGGCGGGCAGGCGGGCCTTGTAACGCTTGCGGGGACCGGCATCAGCCGCACCCAACGTGAACATGAACGCCGCAGCGAGACACAAGAATACGGACAGGAATTTCCTCATGGTGATGTTGCCTCTTTTGCCCCTCAAAAGACTTTCATAGGGAACAAGTCCCTAACATTTGCTGTAGCGCCATCCCAAATGGTTAACCGTCAGTCAAAGAGAAATTCGCGACCGACCTTCACCCTCCTCTCGCCACCGTATGCGACAATATCAGCCGTGGCATAGGTCTCTGTCAATGTTGCCGGCAGAAAACTTCCGGTTCCGACGAGATTGAGCGGGGCCTTTGCGGCCCCCATGATCTGGCACTTTTCCGGGTTGAAGCCCGATGAGCCAACGATGTGGGCCTCCCGGAAGCCCGCCTTGTCCAGTGCCAGCCTCGCATGGATGACTGACGCCACGGAGACGCCCTTGCCGAACAGGATGCGGCGCACTTTGTCCACGAGAATGTTGCCTGGATCAAGCTGGAAGGCCCGCCCGCCCAGAACCCGTTCCACGATGTTGTACTCGCCTGAAACATCGAGCCAGTGCCCCACGACATCGACAGATTTTTCGTAGTCCAGGCCCTCGGCAAAGCGGCCGCCATGGGTGTCAAGCCGGATGCCGAAAATCTTGCCCTGCTTGTGGAGTGCCGCCTCGTGATAAAACCAGTTTGCGCAGCGCAGGGAATCACTGATTTCCTCGCCGGTGTAATCCACCAGTGCAATGAGCGACTTTGCCTCCGGGATGGTTGCAGCAAAGAGCTTCATGGCCGCCAGCACATCGCCCTTGGTGTAGCCGACAAGCGCATGCGGCATGGTACCCATGCCACCACCGGGGCCAAAGAACGGTGCCGTCAGATCCTGCGACGAGCCGACAAATCCCTTGGCGTTGCGATTGCTGCGCCGGGCTGCATTGCTGCCCACCATGGCACCGTAAGCCGCAAGAATGTTCATTTCAGCGCCGGAGGCATGGCGTGCATGCATGTCCATGAAGCCAGAGTCCGGCATGGCCAGACACATTTCATAGGCATTGTTGGCGCACACGCAGGGAAAGCCGATCTTCTGCAACAGCACGGTTTCGACTTCTGATAGCTTTTGCATGGAACCCGTGATTTCCAGGAGTTTTCTTTCAGAAGGCACGACCTCGCCTTCCTGCACCAACCGGCGTATCTTGACGTCGGGAACGAGCGCCACGGCAAGCCTGATGGCTGGCTCAAGTGCCGCAACAACGCGCCTCCGCATGAACACGGCAAATGTGACCTCCACATCGCCATTGGCGCCCACAATGCGGGCGGTGTTGGTGAAATACTTGTCGGTCTGCGCCGCAAGCGGTCCAGCCGCGTGCACGAGGTCGACAAGCCGGTCAAGGATGGCCGCATGGGCCGGGTTCAACGCACTGTCATGTCGGTCCATGATTTCCAGATCTCGACGTTGCTTTGGCTCCAACTGCCGCTGTGAGCAACCTATTCGGCCTCCGCGTCATCAGCCTTCAGGCCTTCAACGCAAAGCTTGGTCTTGATGGTGCTGATAACGCTCGTCCGGTAGAGAAACTCGATCTCGGAAATGCGCCGGCGCTCACCGCGAAGGTCAATGGGGCTGGAGCGGCTGCCGGAAGGAATGAGCTGGCGGATGGCAAGATTGTCACGCCCGCCATTGGCGTAACGCACAACCATGTTGACGAGTTCAATGTCATACCCGGACGACCGCAGCCGCAGGGCCTTGAAGCGATCAGGTGAATTCACCTGCAAGGTGTCACGGTCCGCCAAAAAGCCAACACTCTTGCAGCCCAATTCCACCCATTCAGCAACAGGGGCAACGGGGCCTGTGTCCGCCAGCAGGACCAGCGTGACAGCACCCCTTGGAATATAGGAGATTTCAATCGCCCTGACCGGACGGGGTTCCGCCAGCCGGAAGAGCGCAGTGCGCTGGCCCTCCACCAGGAGCTGGCGCACGCGCACGGGTTCCGATTGGCCATCCGCATAGATGACATTCAATGAACGCACATCGGCTGATCCTTTTTCCGCCCTGATCCGGAGGCTGCGGATGCGGCGGTCCTGGGGCCTGAGGGTGAACAGGTCTTTTTCAAGCACTGCCGGTTCCGGCTCAAAGGTGACAGAACCAACAGGCCGCAAGGGCCGGTCCTGGGCCATGGCACCAACGCCAAGCAGAGGCAAAATGCTCGCCAGAACGAGTGCGACAATGTGAATGGAACGCATGAAAGGACCCTCCTGGTTTGGCGGCAAACCTAAACCGGGATGAGCCAACCGTCAAAACATCATTGTTCGTGCCAGCGGCCAGTGCGGGTCAGCGTTGTCCAAGACACCGCGAAAACCAATATTCGGCCCGGCTGGCGCCATTCTGCCTCAGTGGAGGATCTGCACCAGGAACATTTTGGTGCGTGGCGACTTCGGATTCGCGAAGAATTCTTCGGGCTCGTTTTCCTCGACAATCTGCCCCTGGTCCATGAAGATGATGCGATCCGCCACCTGCCGGGCAAAGGCCATTTCATGGGTGACGCACAGCTTGGTCATGCCACCCTCCGCGAGATCGACCATCACGTCGAGGACTTCCTTGATCATTTCGGGGTCAAGCGCCGACGTTGGTTCATCGAACAGCATGATCTTGGGGTTCATGCACAATGCGCGCGCAATCGCCACGCGTTGCTGCTGGCCGCCGGAAAGCTGGCCCGGGTACTTCATCGCCTGCTCGGGGATCTTCACGCGCGCCAGGTATTTCCGCGCAATGGCCTCGGCTTCCGCCTTCGGCTGTTTCCTGACCCAGATGGGCGCCAGTGCGCAATTTTCAAGCACGGTCAGATGTGGAAACAGGTTGAAGTGTTGGAACACCATGCCGACTTCCCGGCGCACATCATCAATGTTCTTGAGGTTGTCGGTGAGCGGTGTGCCATCGACGATGATGTCACCCTGTTGGTGTTCCTCCAGCCGGTTGATGCAGCGGATCAGGGTTGACTTGCCGGAGCCCGATGGCCCGCAAATAACAATGCGCTCGCCTTTTTTCACATTCAGGTTGATGTCGCGCAGCACGTGGAACTGGCCGTACCACTTGTTGACATTGCTCATGGTGACAGCGGATTGGGCGGAGTCTGGCATGTTTACCTCTTGTGACCGGTATTGAGCCTGCGCTCGATGAACATGGAATAGCGCGACATGGCAAAGCAGAAGGCCCAGTAGATGAGCGCCAGGGCGAAATAGCCGGTGTTGGCCGTCTGCGCGGAAGCCCACTTGGCATCATTGAATCCGGATTGCACCATGCCGAGAAGATCGAAGATGCCAACCACGATCACAAGGCTCGTGTCCTTGAACAGGCTGATGAAACTGTTGACGATGGAAGGGATCACGACCTTCAGCGCCTGCGGCATGATGATGAGGCCCATCATCCTCCAGTACGACAGTCCGATGGCTTGCGCGCCCTCATACTGGCCCTTGGGAATCGCCTGCAGACCGCCGCGGATGATTTCCGCCATATAGGCCGAGGCAAACAGCGAGGTGCCGACAACAGCCTTCAGCAACTTGTCCGGGTTGACACCGGGCGGCATGAACAGCGGAAACATGTTGGCCGCCATGAACAGAACCAGGACGAACGGCACACCGCGCACCGTTTCAATGAAGATGGTGCTGAGCAAACTCACGACTGGCATATGCGAGCGCCGCCCCAACGCCAGCAAGATGCCAAGCGGCATTGAGACCACAATCGCGGTCACCGAAATCACAAGTGTGACCAGCAACCCGCCCCATTTGTCCGTTTCCACTGCTTCGAGCCCGAACGATCCACCCAGCAGCAGGAAGAAAGCAATGATGGGATAGACAGCGAAGAAGAAAACCGCGTTCCAGCCCTTGTAGGGAATGGGAGGGACCAGAAGCCCCAGAAGCGACACCGCACCGATCACGTAGACCAGGTCCACCCGCCAGCGTTCCGCAAATGGATAGAATCCATAAACCCATTGCGCCGCTTTGGCCTTGATGAAGGGCCAGCATGCTCCCCCCCCTTCGACATTGCACAGCTCGCGATCAGGGGCTGTCCAAACGGCGCGAACAACCGCCCAGTCAAGGATCGTCCATGCCGTCCATAAAACCAGTGCTGCAATGATGATCCCGAACACGCCACTGGCCGGTGTGTTGAACAACTTGTCCCTCAGCACTGCTCCCAAGCCTACCACACTGGCCGGCGGCGGAAGTTTTGGGGCGTCCTCGCTGCGTACATAAGCAATGGCCATGTCAGCGTTCCACCAATCTCATGCGTGAATTGAACCAGTTCATGAACAGCGACGTCACCAGGCTGATGGTGAGGTAGACGATGAGTGCGATGCTGTAGACCTCTATGGCCTTGCCCGATTGGTTGTTGACCGTCCCTGTCGTATACATGAGATCGGGATAGCCAATGACGACAGCCAGGGAGGAATTCTTGGTGAGGTTCAAATACTGGCTCGTGAGCGGCGGAATAACCACGCGCATGGCCTGCGGCACCACGACCAGCCGGAGCGTCCGGTTGGAGTCAAGGCCCAGTGACTGCGAGGCTTCCGTTTGGCCGTGGCTCACGGCCAAAATACCGGAGCGCACAATCTCGGCGATGAAGGATGCCGTATAGATCGACAACGCAACAAGCAGTGCGATGAACTCCGGCACCACCGTCATGCCACCTTTGAAATTGAAACCGCCAAGTTCCGGGAATTCCCAGGTCAGCGGCCAGCCCGCGGCCAACAACGCCAGCACGGGAACAATCACAACGGCAGCACTTGAAATCCACCACACGGGCAGGATTTCTCCGGTTGCCTCCTGCCGTTTCCACGCCCAGCGCCGGAAAAACCAGGTGCCAATCAGCGCCGCCACGAGCATCCAACCGGCGATTCCGGCGCCGTCACCGAATGTGGGATGCGGCATGATGATGCCGCGATTGCTGATAAAAACTGTATCCGCGATATTGATTGCCGACTTCGGGCCCGGCAAAGGCTTCAACACCAGCGCGTACCAGATTATAATTTGCAGCAGCAAGGGGATGTTGCGGACGATTTCGATGTAGAGCGTGGCGGCGCGCGAGACGACCCAGTTCTTCGAAAGCCGCATGACGCCGACGACAAAGCCAAGAACGGTTGCGAAAATAATACCGATCCCCGACACCAGCATGGTGTTCCAGAAACCCACCAACAAGGCACGGCCAAAGGTCGAATCCGAGGAGTATTGGATCAGCGCCGTGGATAGATCAAAGCCTGCCGCCTTGCCCAGAAAATCAAAACCGAAATTCTGGTTCAGCTTTTGCAAGTTGGCTTGCGTGTTGGAAACAATTTCATAAAGGCCCCAAGCCAACAGCAGCACGACCAGCACCTGGCTGATGATGCCTCTGACCTTGGGGTCATAAAGCCAACCACCAGCCGAAGTGACGGAAGGCGGTGTCAGGTTTCGGCTTTCTGGGGTTTGCGCCGTCATGGCAGCGATCTTGCAAAAAAGGGCCCGCACTCGCGTGCGGACCCCCGTTCAATCGTTAGCGGATTGGAGGGGCGTATTGCAGGCCGCCAGCGTTCCACAGGGCGTTCTTGCCGCGAGCGATCTTCAGCGGCGTACTGGCACCGACATTGCGCTCGAACACTTCCGAGTAGTTGCCCACTTGCTTGATGATGTTATAGGCCCAATCGGGGCCAAGGCCCAAGCCCTTGCCGAAATCATTGTCGGCTTCCGTGCCATCGGGATTCTTGACGCTGACGGAAAGCAGGCGTTGGATTTCGGGGTTGGCCGAGTTCTTCATCTCGTCCACATTGGCCGAGGTGATGCCAAGTTCTTCGGCGTTCAACATGGCGTAATGGGTCCACTTCACGACATTGAACCACTGCGCATCTGCCTGGCGCACGAGGGGACCAAGTGGCTCCTTGGAAATGATTTCCGGGAGAACGACATGTTCATCCGGGTTGGTGAGCTTCAGGCGTTCGGCATAGAGGCCGGACTGGTCGGTGGAATAGACGTCACAACGGCCTTCCTGGTAAGCCTTCAGCACTTCGTCGTTCTTTTCAAAAGCCACAACCTTGTATTCCATTTTGTTGGCTTTGAAATAGTCGGCAAGATTCAACTCGGTGGTGGTGCCCGTCTGCACACAGACCGTGGCTCCGCTCAGTTCAAGCGCCGACTTCACGCCAAGCTTTGCTGTGACAAGCATGCCCTGGCCATCATAATAGGTCACACCGGCGAAGGTGAGGCCCAGCGTGGTGTCACGGCTCATGGTCCAGGTCGAGTTGCGCGAGAGCACGTCAACGGTGCCGGATTGCAGCGCCGTGAAGCGCTCCTTGGCATTGAGGGGTGCAAACTTCACCTTCTTGGCGTCACCCAACACAGCAGCCGCAACAGCGCGGCAGAAGTCCACGTCAAAGCCCGTCCAGTTGCCCTGGTCATCGGGATTGCCAAAGCCGATCAGGCTCGTATTCGAACCGCAGTTCAATTCACCTCTCGCCTTCACATCGTCCAGCGTTGCAGCAGTGGCCGACGCAGCAGCGGCTAGGCCGAATACGGCGGCAAGTGTGAGGGTCTTAAAGTTTTTCATGATAAAGTGTGCTCCCTGATACGCGTTGAAACGCGAATGTACGCAGTGTTTGACTGGTCTTGTCGCCAGCATGCCTCACACAAGCGCCAAATCCGCGGGCGGTCAAGCAAACTTGACTTCCCGCCAGCAATCCCTGCTTGTGTTCTTCTTATGTTCCATGCTATGCGCGCCCATGGCCAAATCATCCTCTGACTTCGTCTGCCAAACCTGCGGCACCACGGCCAGCAAATGGTCGGGCCGTTGCGACAGTTGCGGCAGTTGGAATTCGATCATTGCAGAAACCCGTGAGGCACCTGCGGCGGGCGCCAAGGGTCAGGCATTGCCAAGGGGCCGCGCCTCCCGCCTGGTGGGTCTCAAAGGTGAAACGGCCAACCCGCCGCGCATCCAAACCGGGATTTCGGAACTGGACCGCGTGGCAGGAGGCGGGTTCGTGCCGGGTTCGGCGGTTCTGATCGGTGGTGATCCGGGCATTGGCAAATCGACATTGCTGCTGCAGGCACTGGCCGCACTGGCAAGGAAGGGCGAACGCGTCATCTATGTTTCAGGCGAAGAGGCGATTGCGCAACTGCGACTGCGCGCCCAGCGCCTGGGACTGGACGATGCCTCCGTCTTGCTTGCTACTGAAACCAATACCTCGGATATCATTGCAACTCTGAACGAAGATGCAATCCCAGCCGTTGTGGTGATTGATTCCATCCAGACCCTGTGGTCGCCCGTGATCGAGGCCGCTCCCGGCACGGTTTCACAATTGAAAGCGGGCTCCGAGGCGCTGGTGCGCTTTGCCAAGCAAAAGGGTGCCTGTGTCCTGCTGGTGGGACACGTGACCAAGGACGGGCAGATTGCCGGACCGAAGGTCGTGGAGCATCTGGTTGATGCGGTCCTCTATTTCGAGGGTGACCGGGGCCACCAGTTCCGCATCCTGCGCGCCGTCAAGAACCGCTTCGGGCCGACCGATGAAATCGGTGTTTTCGAAATGTCCGATGGCGGCTTGCAGGAAGTCACCAACCCGTCACGGCTGTTCATGGGTTCATCCGAGCGGCCTTCGCCGGGCACGGCGGTCTTTGCGGGCATGGAGGGTACAAGACCGCTTCTGGTCGAGATTCAGGCGCTGGTTTCACCCTCGCCGCTGGGCACACCACGGCGCACCGCCGTGGGCTGGGATGGCAACCGCCTGGCCATGATTCTGGCCGTGCTGGATGCCCGCGCCGGGGTGTCGCTTTCCCAGCATGATGTCTATCTCAATGTGGCGGGAGGCCTTCGCCTCAAGGAACCGGCGGCAGACCTCGCCGTGGCAGCGGCCCTTCTCTCGTCCCTCTCTGACACGCTGGTCCCCCATGGCACCGTTCTCTTCGGCGAAATAGCGCTTTCCGGCAATATCCGCCCCGTCGGCCAGACCGAGCCCCGCCTCAAGGAAGCCCAGAAACTCGGGCTGACGGATGCCGTCGTTGCCAGCATGGCGGAGGCCGCGACGCCCAAGGGAATTGCCGTCCGGCAGATGGCGAATGTCGCCGATCTCGTGGCCTGGGTGGCCTCGCGCAGCAAGGGCTTGCGGAGAATCGCGTAGCGCGGTGCAAACTTCCTCACTATAAGGAGCGCAGATTCCTGATACTTGCGGATTCCCTGCCCATGCCTTTCCAGCTTCTTGATCTCATCCTCCTCGGTATCATGTTGATTTCGGGCCTGCTTGCCCTGATGCGTGGCTTCACCCGCGAGGTGCTGTCACTCGTGTCCTGGGGGCTTGCGGCGGTTGCCGCCTATTTTGCCTGGAAACAGCAGCTGGGCTTTGATTTCATCATGCCCTACGTCAACAACGACAAGATCGCCCTTGCCATTTCGGCGGCCACGGCATTCCTCGTGGTGCTGGTCATCGTCTCGGTCATCAGTGTGAAGATTTCGGACTCCGTCGTCGACTCATCTGTCGGTGCCTTTGACCGCACCATGGGCTTCATCTTTGGCGTCGGCCGCGGCCTCGTTCTCGTGTCGCTGGCCTACATGTTTTACAGCTGGTCGCAACCCCCCGACAAGCACGAGGATTGGATCCGCAATGCCCAAACCTTGCCGGTGATCCGGACCATCAGCAACCTGATCATCAGCGTGTTGCCGCCGGATGCCGCCAATGCCATCACCAACGCCACCGCAGCCGTGAACCCCGAGGTTCCAGTGGCACCGCAACAGGACAATGCGGTTGAGGGGCAGGGAAGCGACGGTGTGGCCAACCCGCCCGCCCTGGGCAATGATACGGCGCAATGAACGCCATTCCCGACTTCGATCTCGATGGTGATACACTGCGCGAGGAATGCGGCGTCTTTGGCATATTCGGCCATCCTGATGCGGCAGCCCTCACGGCCCTAGGCCTCCACGCCCTGCAGCACCGTGGCCAGGAAGCGGCGGGCATTGTCTCCTTCCACGAGGGGCGCTTTCACGCCGAGTGCCGCATGGGTCTCGTGGGCGACCATTTCTCGTCACAAAAGGTGATCGACCGCTTGCGCGGCACCTCGGCCATCGGCCATGTGCGCTATTCGACAACCGGTGAAACAATCCTCCGCAATGTGCAGCCGCTGTTTGCCGAACTTGCGGCAGGCGGCCTTGCCGTTGCCCACAACGGCAACCTGACGAACGGCCTGTCGCTGCGCCGCCAATTGATTGCCCAGGGCGCCATTTGCCAATCGACATCCGACACCGAAGTGATCCTGCATCTTGCCGCACGCTCGCAGCGCAGCCGCATCATCGAGCGCTACATTGACGCGCTGCGCCAGCTTGAGGGCGCCTATGCGCTGGTCTCGCTCACCAACAAGAAGCTGATTGGCGCGCGCGATCCGCTGGGGATACGCCCCTTGATGCTCGGTGAATTGAACGGTGCCCACATCCTCTGTTCCGAGACCTGCGCGCTTGACATCATTGGCGCGCGCTTCATCCGCGAAGTGGAAAATGGCGAAGTCATCGTCATATCGGACCAGGGCGTGGAAAGCCATTGGCCGTTCCCGCGCCAGCAGGCCCGGCCCTGCATTTTCGAATACATCTATTTTTCCAGGCCTGATTCAATTTTGGGTGGCCGCTCGGTTTATGACGTGCGCAAGAAAATGGGGCGGCAACTGGCGGCGGAATCACCAGCCGACGTTGATGTGGTGGTCCCCATTCCCGATTCCGGGGTGCCAGCGGCCCTTGGCTATGCACAAGAACTCAATATCCCCTTCGAACTGGGCATCATCCGCAACCACTATGTGGGCCGCACCTTCATCGAGCCCACGCAGATCATCCGCTCACTTGGTGTGCGCCTGAAGCACAGCGCCAACCGCCACATTGTCGCGGGAAAACGGATCGTGCTGATTGACGATTCCGTCGTGCGCGGCACAACATCGGTCAAGATCGTGCGCATGATGTATGAGGCCGGTGCACGCGAAGTGCACATGCGCATAGCGAGCCCGCCCATCAAGTATCCGGATTTTTACGGCATCGACACGCCGGAGGAAAAGGCCCTGCTTGCAGCCAACCACACGCTGGAAGAGATGCGCGCCTACATCGGTGTCACCTCGCTGGCTTTCCTCTCGGTTGACGGCGTTTACAAGTCGGTTGGCTACGAGGGCCGGAACAATGCCCAGCCGCAGTTCACCGACCACTGCTTCACCGGCGAATATCCGACGCATCTCACAGACCACATCGGCGAAAGCGCCAAACAGCAACTGTCGCTGCTGGCGGAAGCGGGCTGAGGTCCATGGCGCGGAGACTCGAGGGCAAGATTGCCCTTGTCACCGGTGCCTCACGCGGGCTCGGGTTTGCAACCGCCGTCCACCTCGCCCGCGGGGGCGCCCACATCATTGCGACCGCCCGCACCCAAGGAGGCCTTGAGGAACTTGACGATGCGGTGAAGGCAGCGGGTTCCACCGCTACACTGGTGCCGCTCGACCTCAAGGACTACGAAGGCATTGACCGCCTGGGTGCCGCCATTTTCGAGCGCTGGAAAAGGCTCGACATCTTCATCGGCAACGCCGGCATCCTGGGCAAGCTCACGCTCGTTCCCCATGTCGAGCCCAAGCTCTGGAGCGAGGCCATGGACCTGACGCTGACGGCAAACTACCGCCTGATCCGCGCCATGGACCCGTTGCTGCGGGAAAGCGAGGCGGGCCGCGTGGTCTTCATCACCTCGGGCAAGTCCTACAAATGTCTGCCCTATTGGGCCACCTACTCCGTGCCGCGCGCCGCCCTGGAAACGATGATGCGCATCTATGCACTCGAAATGGAAGTGACGCGGGTGCGCGTCAACGCCTTCTCGCCGGGTCCTGCCCGCACAAAATTGCGCGGACAGGCCATGCCCGGCGAAAACCCTGACGACGTGCCCGAAGCGGCTGACGTGATGGCGCCCATGATTGAAATGTGCCTGCCATCTTTTGTGGATTTTGGCTCCGTGTACAGGTTTTCCGGCCAGGCTCTTGTGAAGCACTATGGTGTTTTCGACCTCATGCCACCGGGGGCGGAGAACAAGGCTTAGCAGGTGATCATCACTTAGGCCTTGACCTAACTATTGCGACATGCAATACAAAGGCAAATGCCTTATCAATTGCCACAGCCTGACCGCGTCTTCAAAGCCTTGGCCGACCCCACCCGCATTGCCGTAATCGAGCGGCTTGGGCGCGGCACGGCGTCGGCCAGCGAGTTGGCGGAACCCTTCAGCATGGCACTCCCCTCCTTCACCCAGCACATGGGCATTCTCGAAGACTGCGGCCTCGTCACCTCGCAAAAATCAGGCCGGATGCGCGTTTATGAATTGCGCCGCGAAGGTCTCGCCCCCGCCAATCACTGGCTGGAAGAACAACGCGCCAAATGGACCGCCCGCCTCGACCAACTCGACACTTTCCTCAAGACAACACGGGAGACTGAAAAATGATCACCTTCAACAAGGACCTGGACCTGATGCTGGACCGCACAATTGATGTGCCGGTGGAAAAAGTCTGGGCCGCATGGACCAAGCCGGAACTGATCGTGAAGTGGTTCACGCCAGCGCCCTGGAAAACCGTCGCCGCTGACATTGACCTCCGCCCCGGTGGCCGCAACAACATCACCATGGAGTCACCCGATGGCCAGCAGTTCCCCAATGAGGGGACCTATCTCGAAGTCATTCCCAACAAGCGGCTCACATTCACGTCGGTTCTGGGCGAGGACTTCCGCCCCAAGGCTCCAGTCAATGGAGCCATGGATATGCCCTTCACCGCCAGCATCATTCTTGAAGACCTCGGCAACGGCCACACCCGCTACATCGCCCATGCCCGCCACGCCGACGCCAAAGGCAACAAGGCCCACGCCGACATGGGCTTCGAACACGGCTGGGGTGCGGCACTCGATCAGTTGGTGGCGCTGATGAAGTGAGGGAGCGGTCTGAGTTTTGTAAGAACCGAATTTTCGTCATCCTCCACGCATGTGGAGGATCCGTCTTTGTGTCGTCTCCCAACCTCGGATCAAAGACGGATGGCCCACGTGCGTGGGCCAGGACGGTGTTGGTGCGACATCACATGATCAATGCGAAAAAGGGTGCAACGCAAGCACCCCTACTTCTCCTCATACGGGTTCTTGCCACCGCGCAGCGAAAAGCGGATGGGAACACCACCGAGATCGAAGCTGCCGCTGAGACATTTCACAAGACTGGAGTCAGGTTTTCATTGGCAGGGCGCGCCAGATTTCGCGCTTACCCTCATCAGGTCCTGGCGGAAACGTATTTCCGCCAGTTGTGTTCTTCCACAAATCCCAGTACCTGGCGAATTTTGAGATTGGAGATGGGCGCTTCATGGCCTTTCAATGGCCGGCGCACCGGCGTTTCCGGGCACCAGCGCGCCAGAAATTCTTCCGTTGGTTCATCAGCTGTGATCGTGTCATTCACCGCATTGAACACTTGGAAGCCAAGCCCGTTTTTCGCAAGGCACAGGTGCACGATCTGGCCGAGGTCGCGGGCGTCGATATAACTCCAGGCATTGCGCTTGCGCGACTTGGGATTGGCCAGAAAGCCCGGAAAGCGATCATACTCATGGGGCTCGATCACATTGCCGATGCGCAACGCATAGATATCGGCGCCGGTTCGCATGGCAAATGCACGGGCAGTCTTTTCATTGACGACCTTGGACAGTCCGTAGCTGTCCATGGGATCGCTGTCATAGTCCTCGTCCAATGGAAAATGGTGAAAGTCCTTGTCGCCCTCCGCAAAGCACACCCCATAAGTGGTCTCGCTAGACGCAATGATGACTTTGCGAATGCCAAGTTTCACGGCCGCTTCGATGACATTGTAAGTGCCGGCCACGTTGTCGAGAAATGTCACGTTGTCAGGCTGGATCAGCACACGCGGCACCGCGGCAAAGTGCACGACTGCATCCACTTTGGCGGGTCCCTTGCCGGTGGCGAAACCATCAAAATCAAAATGCATGCTGAGCGCATTGAACACCTCGCCACTGTCGGTCACGTCCGTAATCAGGGTGTTGACCCCGGGGCAATCCAAAGGTTTGAGATCAAGATTGAAAATATCGTGACCCTTTGTCTTGAGCCACGCGACAACATGACGTCCGGCCTTTCCGGACCCACCCGTAACAACGATGCGCATGTTGGTTTTTTCCTTTCAAAATCCTGATTGGACCTGGCCCTGAATTTACAACAGCACTTTTGGACCAAGGCAAGTATTGTGGAATTGCCACGATACCCCGCTTCACCAAACTGGCCACACCACTCCTGCCGCTCCCCGCAAAGCGGGTTGGGGTGAGCGGAATGCACAGTTGTTTTGGTCGCTCACTTCTCCTCATACGGGTTCTTGCCGCCACGCAGCGAAAAGCGGATGGGAACGCCACCGAGACCGAAGTCGGCGCGCAGGCCATTCATCAGATAGCGGAGATAGCTTTCCGGCAGTTTGTCGAGCTGGTTGCCGAACAGCGCAAATGTGGGCGGCCGGGCGTTGGCTTGCGTGGCATAACGGATCTTGATGCGGCGACCGGAAGGTGCCGGCGGCGCATTGCGTTCAAGTGCTGCTTCCAGCCAGCGGTTGACCTTGCCCGTTGAAATGCGGATGTTCCATTTGCGGTCAGCTTCGTTCACGGCCTTCATCAGCTTGTCGATGCCGCGGCCCTGTTTTGCCGACAATGTGACGACGGCGATCCCTCGGATTTCCGGCAGCACGTCCTCAAGCTTGCTTTCAACTTCCTTGAGCGTGCGGGCCTTGTCTTCAACGGCATCCCATTTGGACAGAGCCAGCACCACGGCGCGTCCCTCCCGCGCCACGAGATCACACAGCGTCAGGTCCTGCCGCTCGATCGCCATGGTGGCATCAATCAGAACCACCACGCATTCCGCAAAGCGGATGGCGCGCATGGCATCGGACACCGACAGCTTTTCGAGTCTCTGCTGCACCCGCGATTTGCGGCGTATGCCCGCCGTGTCCCACAACTTGATGCTGCGGCCCTGCCACGACCAATCGCTGAAAATCGAATCCCGCGTGATGCCTGCCTCCGGTCCGGTCAGCATGCGCTCCTCACCCAACATGCTGTTTACCAAAGTCGACTTGCCGGCATTGGGCTGGCCGATGATGGCGAGCTTCAAGGGCCGCTTGGGATCGTATTCTTCAGGCTCCGGTTCTGCATCCTGGGACTCGTCGATTTCGGGCGTGGCGCGCAGCACAAAGGGCTCAAGTGCATCGTGCAATTCATCCAGCCCTTCTGCATGTTCTGCCGAGATGGCGATCGGTTTGCCGAACCCGAGCGCATAGGCCTCATGCAGGCCCGGAAGAACGGCGCGGGCCTCTGCCTTGTTGCCGAGCAGGATGACGGGTTTGTTGAGCTTGCGGATGCGGGCGGCAAATTCCTTGTCGGTTGGGGTGAGGCCCGCCCTCGCATCAATCACGAACAGCAGCACATCGGCTTCCTTCGCCGCAACTTCGCTCTGCGCGCTCATGCGGGCTTCCAACGTGCCGCGCTTGGCCTCGTCAAGGCCAGCCGTGTCAAAAACGCGGAATTGCAGGGCGCCCAGGGGGCCAGCTCCCTCGCGGCGGTCCCGGGTCACGCCGGGGCTGTTGTCGACCAGCGCGATCTTGTGTCCGACAAGGCGATTGAACAGCGTGGACTTGCCAACATTTGGCCGTCCCAGAATGGCAATGATTGCTGTCATTGCAGCAACCCGCATTCACATGAACGCGGACAAGTTGCTGCAACACAGAGAACCCGGCGCATCTTTCGCTTCGCAAATGATTCCAATTGCTCGCCCGATGCGCTAGCCGTCGCTGAATGTGTCATCGCCGGTGGTGGCCGCGCCATCGTCAGGCGGCACGCACTCGGGGTCAACTTCCGGATTGCATGCCGTACCGTTCTTCGTTCCGCTTTTTGCCACTGGGGGTGGTGCCTCTCCCAGCGGCGGTTCTGACTGCTGACCGGCAGTGCCAACCGTCTTTGCCGTGTAGTTTTCAGGTGGCAATACGGCCTCGCGCTCACCGGGAAGCACGGTATCGTTGTTCTGCCCGGTAAACTTTTTCAGCGTGCTGCAGCCTGCGAGCAGCATTGCTGCGGCGGAGAGACTGACGAGTGTGCGGCGATTCATGGCGGCCCCTATGGTTTCGGCAGCAGTGGCGCAATGAGTTGCACCATCGCCTGGGTCCGCTGGCGCAGGGCGGGAGGCGTTTCAGGATCAGCGAGTATCGCGTTCATGTAGCGGTCGGCCGTGACGTAGTCAGTCGCACGCCAGGCCGCGAGCCCCAAAATCTCGCGCGCCTGATGGCGCCAAACTTCGCCTTCCTTGTCAAACGTGCCAAGGCGGGCCTGAAGCTCGTCCGGCTTTGCTGTATCAACCAGCAAATAGCCCGCGCGGATCCGCGCCAGATCGTTCATGATGGGATCAACAGCAGTGTCGCCAGCAATGGCGTCATAGGCGGCAACGGCTTTGGCGGTTTCGCCCTGCTCTGCCAGCACGGCAGCTTCCCGCACCCGGGCAAGCTGGCCATAGCCTGCATGCTTGACGGCCTTGAAGGCCGACAGGGCATCTTCAAACTTGCCGTCAGCGGCTTTTTTCACAGCCTCCTGGTAGACGATCGCCGCTGTTTCAGACTGGCGCAGCTGATAATACTGATAGCCCTTATAGGCCCCGACCGTGGCGACACAGGCAACTGCGAGGCCGACAAAGAGATTGCCGAACCTGTCCCACAGCTTTTTGTATTCATCCTGGCGGACTTCCTCGTCCACCTCACGAAACAATGATTCATCTGTCACGACTGCAGTATCCTGAATTGTGGTTTTGGGACGTAACCGAGTGCCACGGCCAAATCAAGGCATATCAGAAACCGCAAAGCCCCCCAGAAGCCCCGCATCGCTGCGCTCGGCCACAAGGCTTTGGATGGCCCAGGAGCCGGGATTGTCAGCAACCAGCAGCAGTTTCGCCGTCGCCAGCCCCTTGATGATGGCGGTGTCGCGCCAGCCCGCATCATCGCCCGCATCCTCAACTGGCCCGCCATCCTGTTCAATGAGCTTCCAGACATGGCCATGAATGTGCAGCGGCTGGGCGAAGTTCGTCCGGTTGTCGACCGCAATCACCAGGGTTTCGTTCCTGCGCGCCTCAAACAGCAGCGGCCCGCCAGGACCAGCAACGCCGTTCATGGCCCAGGCCAGACCCCGCTCAAGGAGTTGGCGAAGTGCCAGCACCTCGGATCCCGCCTGGGCCGACTGCAATCCGCCCTTGGCACCTCCCGCCAGCACCAGGGGTACTTCACGGGCAGCGGCCACATCAGCCACGGGCAAAAGATTGCGCGGCAGTGAAAAATTGTCGGCCACACCCTCACCCGCCTGGCCTGCGGGGATGAGGAAGGCGACCTCGACCACATCTTCCGAAAGATCAAGCGCCACGACGGCCTGCTCCAGGATATTGCCCACCAGAAGATCCGTCCGCTGGCCCGGTGCCAGCGTCAGGGTCTCGAGGGCGAGGGGCCGCGGCTTCACCGGCTGGCCGTCTTCCGCGATCACGATGAGATCAATGTTCTTGAATTGCAGGGTGAGCGTGCGGGTGTTGCACACATTGAGAAGCCGCAGGCGGTTGTTCTTTGCGGCATCAATGTCAATGCGCGGCTTGAAGGCACCGTTGACCGTGAACCAATTGCCGAGCCTGCCCTGGCCAATGGCGGCTTCAAGGTTTCCGAAAGACTGGTCCATCTTGCCGTTGTCGTCCACGATCCAGTCATCAAAGATCAGCGGTGTGTCTGCAAAGCCGGAAAGCGGAACTGCCTCATCAACAATCAGCATGCCGGAAAGCCCCATGTCGCGCTGGCGTGAGGCATCAAGCATCGGCCCGAACCAGAACGTTCCAGCGTCGGGTGGGGCGAAGACGAGGTCACTGGCCGCACTTGATGCGGCTGGAATGGCGATGGTCATCATGTCGGCCGCACCACGCACCCCAAAGAGATGCAACCAAACGACGTCATCAAGTGCGCTGCCCAGGCGGATGCGGACTTCCTGCCCCTGCCTTGCCCGCAGGATGGGAAGGTTGGACGCCGTTTTGAACTGCCACACCTCGGTGGGGGGATTGTCCGCGCCCAACAGAAAGCGCTGCGCCTTCTCCGCCTGCAAAACCTGCCCGGTGTAAACGTCCTGAGCCAAGCCAACCCGAGGCCCAGCAAGGCCAGCGGCCAAAGCCGCCAACAAAGCCCGCCGATTGGGATGCCTTCCACGCATAGACGGCGATGATAGCCTGATTCTTGTTTTTTGGTGGAGCACTGGTCATTCCGCTCCCCCAACTCGTTGGGGGAGCTCCGCGAAGCGGTGAGGGGGTGGTTGAGCGATCGGCGTCTTTCAGATTCAAGTTGATCGAGACTCCTCCGTATCCGTCATTCCGGACAAGGGCCGAGGCGGAGCCTCGAGCGTTGCGGCTGCAACGCGTTGCCCGCGATCCGGAATCCAGCTTTGGTTCAGCACATGATGCAGCCAAAGCGGGATTCCGTATCGCAGCCCTAACCTGCCTGCGGCAGGCTCGCCCTGTCCCAGGGTTCGGGGCTTGGCACCGAATGACGGCTTACTGAGGATTCAGATATTGTAAACGCCAAAAAACTGGCAAAGGAGTGGGCAGATGACACTTAAAACAACACCGTGGGATTCGGCAGAACTGCTCGACAGTCCCGAAAGCACGGTCGCCTATATCGAGGCTGCGTTTGAAGATGGTGACCCGTCTCTCATCGCCCATGCGCTTGGCGTGGTAGCTCGCGCTCGCGGCGTGACGCAACTTGCCAAGGATTCGGGCCTGAGCCGGGATGCCCTCTACAAGGCATTTCAGGCCGATGGCAATCCGACACTGCAAACGTTGACGAGTGTGATGAAGGCGCTGGGCATGAAACTGTCTGCGCACCCGACCTCACCGCCACGCGGTTAAACTAAATCGGCGATTTGGTGATTGCAGATCAGTAGGCACAGGGCTCAAAGACAAGGGTCGGCGAACCGCTCGTGCGAAACTTGCCGTCCTGGATGATCACTTCGCCGTCGGAACGAACCGACTTCCAGGAGCGGAATTTACTTCCCATCCGGGCGAAGGTGATGGTGTAGCCGAGCTCTCTTCCGGTCTCTTTGTACTGCAAGCGGTCGGGTGCCAGCAAGCGCAGCTTTCGCATGACGAACGTGCCGTCAAGATCCGGTTCCGCCATCTCCAGGGTGCGCGTGACTGCGCCCTTCGGAGATATGGCATAAATAAGATGCGGATTGCTGGTGGCGGGCACATTAGCGCAATTCACCGCATATCGGCCGAGCATGCCGAATTTTCTGAGAACACTTGCGTCGGAAGCCGCTCCAGCAGGACCAGCAAAAACGGCAAACAAGGCGACCAAGGCAAAGCTGATGTGACGCATGGCGGTTTCTCCAGTTCGGCGACGAAACAACGGAATTTTTTCAATAGCAATCAGAACGGCGTCAGTCCTTCATCTCGTAGGTGTTTTCGGCACCGGGAAATTGCTTGGACCGGACATCTTGCGCATACAGCGCAATCGCGTTCTCGATGGCCGCACCGACCTTGCCGAATTCCTTGACGAAACGGGCGATGCGTGGTGACAGGCCGAGCATGTCTTCCATGACAAGGATCTGCCCGTCGCACGCCGCCGATGCGCCAATGCCGATCGTTGGAATGGGCAGGGACTTTGTGATCTTTGCGGCCAGCGGCTCGACAATGGCTTCCATGACCACCGCGAACGCTCCGGCATCGGCAACCGCCTGCGCGTCCTCCTCGATCACAGCCCATTTATCCCTGGTGCGCCCTTGCGTTTTGTGGCCGCCAAACACGTTGATGAACTGCGGGGTCAACCCGATATGGGCCATCACCGGAATGCCGCGCTCGCCGAGAAAATGGATCGTCTCCGCCATGCGCTTGCCGCCCTCAATCTTGATGGCACCGCATTCGGTTTCCTTCATCACGCGCGCCGCATTGCGAAACGCCTGTGCCGGGCTTTCCTCGTAGGAGCCGAACGGCATATCCACCACCACAAGCGATTTTTTGGCACCGCGCATCACGGCCCGTCCATGCAGGATCATCAGG
The DNA here is from genome assembly GCA_031431295.1 of Hyphomicrobiales bacterium. Lineage (GTDB taxonomy): Bacteria > Pseudomonadota > Alphaproteobacteria > Rhizobiales > Aestuariivirgaceae > Aestuariivirga. The sequence continues at coordinate 32,849 of JANPDD010000101.1, forward strand.
TCCAGCGGCACCGGCAAGGTTGACTCAAACCCGTGCATCACCATGCCGAGCGAATCCCCCACCAACAGGAAATCCACATGCCTGTCGGCAATGGCCGCCGTGTGGGTGTGGTAGGATGTGAGGGCGACAATCGGTGTTCCACCCTTGCGGGCGCGAATGTCGGGGGCGGTGGTGCGTTTCGTGGCTGTGTTTTGGGACATGGCCCCTCATACAGGCTAGGCCTTCACCCCGGCAAGTGCACCTTCCGCTGGGCCGTTTCGTGCATGATATGCACTGCATTGCCAAGGGCGATGCCGCCGCCCGTCAAGACCTTGCAGGTCACACCGCCGCGCCACTCCCGCGCCAGGGCCTTCAGCAGCCCGGGATGGGCCATTTCCATGATCACGCAGGGTGTGGTTTGCCCTGTCACCTGGACGAGACAGTCCCCCAATGCGATGACGGAACCGATGCCCCGGGGAAGGCGGGTTTTCTCAACCAGCACATTGGCCCTGCGCGTGGTCCACGGCAGATCGGGAGGCCCGGAAGGGCCGGCAAGTTCGAGCAGCGCGTCAGTCCAGTCCTCAATGGCGAGGATGGTCACGTGCCGTTCCGGAAACTTGGCGCCCTTGCAGTCACCAATCACGCCAACGCTGGGTGACAGAACCGCGACCTTCATGGCTTCCATGGGAAGCCGGCTTTCGGCCCGGCGGGCCAAACCGATGATCCTGCCCGCTCCGGCGGGAGGAGTACTTGCCATGTCGTTCATGGTGCAACTCCCGCAAGGTTGAAAACGGCAACGCCGATCAACGCGCCATGCAATTGTGACATCACACCATAGAGCCCAACGCCTGCCAGCACGGATATGAGGTTATGCCCTGCACGGACATCGGCGGGCCGCCACTGATTGAGCCGCGAGAAAAGGAAGGTGTGCAAAGCTGCGGCAAGTCCAAGGCCGCCAAACAGCACCAGGCTGCGCGTGTCGCCATTGGCCAGCAAATGCCCTGCGACCCAAAAAGCTGTGGCCAGCGCCATGGGGTAGCGAATGTGGTTGCGCCACGAGCCGCGAAACAGAAAAATGCCTGCAAGGATGAACGCAACCAGCGTCAATGCAAAATTTGCGTAGCGGCCCCATGCGGGTTCCACATAGAGCACATGCGATGGTGCCAGCCTGAATGCGGCAATGCAGGCGATCAGAAGTAGGAGGCTTGCGATGCCATAGGCGGGGCCATAGCCACGGCCCAGTTTTTCAATCGCCGCGGACTTGGCCCGGGGGATCGCGGGGATGGCGTGAACGACGGCGAACGCCAAGATGGCAAGAACAAGCAAAATCATCCCAGGACCGGGATATTGAGGACGTATGGGTGGAAGCCCAGTGCGAAGACGAAGAACAGGACGACACCCACAACAATCGCCCGAAGATCATGCTTCCAGTTCGGCTCATGCGCCGGCATTTTCCCGCGGGCCAGCGACAGGACGATGTTCGCGATTGCCACGACAAGAAACAGGGCGAAGATCACGACCACGGCCTTCTCGCCATTCATCAACAGGTGGCCGACGGACCACAGGATGATGCCGAGTGAAAAGGGATGTTTCACGGTCCGCCGGATATACCCCTTCGTCTGGTTGGCAATGATGAAAATGAACCCTGCGAAAATGAGCAGCGTCGCAATGTGCCGCGCCTCTTCCACCGGGGCATAGAACATATCAAGCGAAGCGGGGCCGGAGCGTCCGGCGTAATAGGCCATGCCCAGAAGCACGAGGCCCAGTACGCTCACCAGAGAAAAGAGGCCCTTGTAGCCATTCTCCCCGAACCGCGCGATGAGACGGCTGCGGGCCTCAGGCTGGAACATGGAAAACAAGTGGACGCCGCCAAACAGCAAGACGCCAAGCCACAGTTTCCACATCGCGATTCCCTCCGCATTGCGCATCATGTTAGCAGTGCCACTGCAGCCATGAAATGGCCTGCTGTTGGGCAGCAAGTGGTGTGTGTACTCCATGGGGCTGGCGTGATAAGGGAAACACCAGTCACACGATCGGGTGATTCAAGAAGCAATAGTTTCAAGGGGATAGACGATGAAGCCGACTTTGATTTTGGTGGGTGCAGACAAAGGTGGTGTCGGCAAGACGACGGTTTCGCGCGCCCTGCTCGACTATTTTGCGCGCAAGAACATCCTCACACGCGCCTTCGACACGGAAAATCCGAGGGGGTCGTTGCATCGTTTTTATCCCGCCAACACCGAGATCATCGACCTCGGCAATGTCGCCCATCAAATGCGGTTGCTGGACACCATGGAAACGTCCAATGTTCCGGTCACCATTGTGGACCTGAAGGCAGGCAACCTCTCTTACTCGCTCGACCTGTTTGAGCGCATCGGCGTGCTGGAAGCCGCCCGCAACGGCATGTTCACCATGGGCCTGTTCCACGTCGTTGGCCCCTCCATCGCCTCCCTCGATGAGATCGGCGAAATCGCCAATTATCTTTCCGGCATCCAGTATGTCGTGGCCCGCAACTCCATCAACGAGACCAACTTCTTTGAGTGGGACGAGGCGACCTACCGCAAGTACTTCTCGCAGATCGCCAAGACCCAGGAGATCAGCGTGCCCAAGCTCAACGAGATGGCCTATGAGCAGGTGGATGTGGCGGGCGTCACCTTCAAGGACTTCATTGACAACCGCGCTTCCGACGGCAGCCAGGGCAAGTTCTCATTTGTGCTGCGCGGCTATGTGCGCAAGTGGTGCTCGGAAATCGACGCCGAATTCGCCCATGTGAAAATGCTGCAGGATGTGCTTTCCGGCGGCCGCCAGCAATAACATGAAGGGTTGAGACCGTGGCCACAAGCCCCACGGTTCACATCATCTGTTCCGACCAGCACCGCAACGGCAAGACACTTCTTGCGCGGCTGCTGGTCGATTTTCTGATGCTTGATGGCCGCGATCCGTTTTGCATCGACACCGATACGCCCGACGGTCCCTTGCGCGCCTTCTTTCCCGGCCGCACCGCCCTTGCCGATTTTGCCGCGATCAAGGGGCAGATGAAACTCTTTGATACCATCCTCGCCGCACCCGGCCGCGACTACGTGATCGATCTTCCCGCCCGCCACACGGAAGCGTTTTTCCATACGGCCCGAGACCTTGATTTCTTTGCGGAATGCCGCAACGCGGGATTTCGCGTTTTCGTGTTCTATGTCGTCGACAACAGTTTTGCCTCGCTCAAGGCGGCTTATGCCCTGCAGCGTGACGGCAAGTCCGACCTGTTTGTGCCGGTGCGCAACATGCTGGTGCGCAGCCACTGGCCGGAAAGCGAGGGCGCACTCACCATACCTTTCCTCGCGGCCCCCATCGCGTCGGCCATTTCCAACCGCCGCTTTTCGCTGCGGGAATTTGTGAACGGCGATCCCCAAGGCTTGGCCGCAGACATGGTGCCACACCTGCAATCATTCCTTTATGAAATGCTGAACGGCCTCAATGGCCTTGAACCGATGCGGGCACCGCCACCGGCACGGCTTCAGTAGCGCAGGTGTTCCATCCAGCCGAGCGAGTCCACGGTCGCACCCACTGGTTTGTATTCCGCACCGAGAGGTGATGAATAGCCAAGTGCCGCGATGGCGGCGAAAACCACGGCGTAGTCAACCTCACCGTGATCAGGCGGTCCACGATCAGGCACCGCAGCGAACTGGACATGTCCAATCACGGGCAAATGCTTTTCAAACCTGCCGACAATGTCACCCTCGGTGCGCTGCACATGGTAACAGTCAAACATCATGGCGATATTGTCGGCCGCGACTTCTTCAATGATACCCCGCGCCTGATCCGTGGTGCGTAGGAAATATCCCGGCGCATCAAACGCATTGAGTGGTTCAATCAGGATTTGGACACCCAGTGGCTTGGCCTGGGAACAGGCATGGTGCAGGTTTGAAACGAACGTGTCATGGGCGGCAGGACCCTGTGCCTTGCCCGCCATCACATGCACACGCCGGGCCGCCACCGCCGCCGCATAGGTGATCGCCTCGTCAATGGTTTGCCGTGCTTCGGCCTCACGTCCGGGAAGTGCGGCAAGACCAATCTCCCCCGCCGCACCATTTCCGCGCCTTGTATTGGGGGCCAGCAGTGGAAGTTCAGTCTCGGCCAGCGCGTTTTTGACCTCATGCACCG
>JANPDD010000102.1:0-4552 GCA_031431295.1 Hyphomicrobiales bacterium
GTGATAATAGTTCTTGTAGACGATGTCTTCGCCATCGATTTCCGCGTTGACGGCGGGAACATCCTTGAGGGCTTGCACGGCGGCCTTCACGAAGAAGCTCATGAAGCCGAGTTTCACGCCGTGCTTTTTCTCGAATACCTCCTTGTAGGCATTGCGCAGCGCCATCACTGCCGTCATGTCGACCTCGTTGAAGGTGGTGAGCATGGCGGCGGTGTTCTGGGCCTCCTTCAAGCGCCTGGCGATGGTGGCGCGGAGCCTGGACATCTTCACCCGTTCCTCGGTACCTGCGGGAGCGCGGATTTGACCCACCACTGGCCCCTCCCCGGAGGGGAGAGGTGAAGAAACTGCAGGCTTGGCCAGATGCTCGACCACGTCACCCTTGGTGATGCGGCCATCCTTGCCAGTACCGGAAATATCAGCGGGATTGACGGCATTCTCGACCACCGCCTTGCGGACCGCAGGAGACAGCGTTTGCCCGGCAGATTTTGCGGCGGGCGGCGGCGAAAGGTTGGGAGCAGGTGCCGCAGGCTTTGCGGCGGGTGCAGCAACAGCCCCGGCGGCGCCCTCCGCAATGATTCCCAGAAGCGCGCCAATCGTCACCGTGGTGCCGTCAGCGGCCACGATTTTCTCAAGCCTTCCGGACGCGGGGGCCGGCACCTCGACCGCCACCTTGTCGGTCTCGAGTTCAACCAGCGGCTCATCGGCTTTCACCGCGTCACCTTCCTTCTTGAACCATTTGGCGATGGTGGCTTCGACAACGCTTTCGCCGAGGGCGGGGACTTTGATTTCAATGCTCATGGTTCAATTCTCGCGGGTTCAATTCTCACGGCGTTCAATTCTCATGGGGTTCAATTCTCATGGGATGGGACTTTCTGGCGGGAATTCACGACAGGGCTTCGTCAAGAAAGGCAGCCAGCTCCCTGAGGTGGCGGCTCATCATGCCGGTGGCCGTGGAAGCGGAGGCCGCGCGGCCCGCATAACGCGGCCTGGTGTTCCTGGCCTTGATGAATTCCAGCACCCGTTCAATTCCCGGCTGCACGAAGGTCCAAGCCCCCATGTTCTGCGGCTCCTCCTGGCACCAGATGAATTCCGCTTTCTTGAAACGCGCCAGTTCCTGGGCCAGCGCCTTGTGGGGCCAGGGATAGAGCTGTTCCACACGCAAGAGATAGACATCATTGATGCCACGCTTCTCGCGCTCCTCATAAAGGTCGTAGTAAACCTTGCCGGAACAGAGAATGACGCGGCGGATCTGTTCATCCTTGGCCAGCCTGATCTTCTCGCCCGCCAGAAACTGCGCATCGTCCCACAGCACGCGGTGGAACGTGGTTCCGTCAGCCATTTCAGCCAGGCGCGACGTCGCCCGCTTGTGGCGCAGCAGTGATTTCGGAGTCATCATGATGAGGGGCTTGCGGAACTCCCGCTTCAGCTGCCGCCTCAGGATATGGAAGTAGTTGGCGGGCGTGGTGCAGTTCGCCACCTGCATGTTGTCCTCCGCACACATTTGCAGAAAGCGTTCAAGCCGTGCAGAAGAATGCTCCGGCCCCTGGCCCTCGTAACCATGGGGCAGCAGGCAGACAAGCCCCGACATGCGCAGCCACTTGCGCTCACCCGATGAAATGAACTGGTCGAACACCACCTGGGCGCCATTGGCGAAATCACCAAATTGCGCTTCCCACAGCGTCAGCGTGTTGGGTTCAGCCAGGGAATAGCCGTATTCAAACCCGAGGACCGCCTCTTCCGAAAGCATCGAGTTGATGACCTCGATCTTGATGTCCTGGTCTTTCTTCAGGTGGTTGAGCGGGGTGTAGCGTTTCTCCGTCAGCTGATCGACGAGCACAGCATGGCGCTGCGAAAAGGTGCCGCGCTGCACATCCTGGCCCGAGAGCCTGATCTTGAAACTCTCGTCCAGCAAAGTGCCGAAGGCCATCTGCTCGGCCATGGCCCAATCGATGCCTGCGCCTTCCTCAATCATTTTGCGGCGCTGGTCGAGCACACGCCCCATGGTTTTGTGAACGGTGAAGGCCTTGGGAACCTTTGTGAGCTTGAAGCCAATTTCCGTGAGGCGCTCCGCTTGAACACCAGTCACGCCGCGGCGCTCATCATCGGCGCTGGCTGCTGTCTTGAGGCCGGACCAGCGGCCATCCAGCCAATCCGCCTTGTTGGATTTGTAACCCGTGGCCACGCCATGGGCATCATCCAGGCGCTTGCGGTAGGCGGCCTTCATGTCTTCAAAGTCCTGCGCCGTGATCACCCCTTGTGTAATCAGGCGCTCGGCATAGACCGCAACCACGGTGGGGTGGCTGCCGATGCGCTTGTACATGAGGGGCTGGGTGAAGGCCGGTTCATCGGTTTCGTTGTGGCCGAAGCGGCGATAGCAAAACATGTCAATAACGACGGGCTTTTTGAACTTCTGGCGGAATTCCATGGCCACCTTGGCGGCAAAGACAACAGATTCCGGATCATCGCCATTGGCATGGAAGATGGGCGCATCGATCATCTTGGCAATGTCGGACGGGTAGGGCGACGAACGCGACCAGAGGGGCGAGGTGGTGAAGCCGATCTGGTTGTTGATGATGAAGTGCAACGAGCCGCCCGAGCGGTGGCCCTTGAGGCCTGAAAGGCCGAGGCACTCCGCCACCACGCCCTGGCCTGCGAAAGCCGCATCGCCATGGATAAGCAGCGGCAGAACCGAGGTGCGCGACTTGTCACCCCGTTGATCCTGTTTGGCGCGCGCCTTGCCGAGCACCACGGGATCCACGATTTCGAGGTGCGAGGGGTTCGCGGTGAGCGAAAGATGCACGGTATTGCCGTCAAAGACCCGGTCCGAGGACGAGCCGAGATGGTATTTGACGTCGCCCGAACCTTCAACCTCATCCGGCGTTGACGAACCGCCCTGGAACTCGTGGAATATTGCAGAGTAGGGTTTGGCCATGACATTGGCGAGAACATTGAGACGTCCGCGGTGGGCCATGCCGAACACGATTTCCTGGACTCCGAGATTGCCACCGCGCTTGATGATCTGTTCAAGTGCTGGAATCATGCTTTCACCACCATCAAGCCCGAAGCGCTTGGTGCCGGTGTATTTGACATTGAGGAAATTCTCGAAGCCTTCCGCCTCGATCAGCTTGTTGAGAATGGCCTTCTTGCCTTCGGTGGTGAAGGTGATTTCCTTGTCCGGCCCCTCTATGCGCTGCTGCAGCCAGCCCTTCTGGTCAGCGTCTGTGATGTGCATGAATTCAACGCCGAGCGTGCCGCAATAGGTGCGCCGCACGATCTCGATGATCTGGCGCATGGTGGCGCTTTCCAGTCCCAACACCTTGTCGAGAAAGATGGGCCGGTCAAGATCACCGGGGCCAAAGCCATAGCTTGCCGGATCGAGTTCCGGATGTTGCTCAGGCCCCTTGAGCTTCAGGGGATCAAGATCGGCGGCAAAATGCCCGCGGATGCGGTAGGCACGGATCATCATCAGCGCCTTGACGCTGTCATTGGTCGCGCGTTTGACCTCATCAAGGGTGGGACCGGATGCGGGGGCAGCCGGTGCTGCTGCACGCGCTGCGTCCTTCAGCTTGCCTTCAATCTTTGGTGCCAGGGCCTTTTCAATGGCCGTCCAGTCGCCATCAAGTGCCGCGACGTTTTCGTCAAGCGGCTTCAGGGGCCAGTCAGCTCTTGCCCAACTGGGTCCAGTACCTTGCCCGCCACCATCACCTGACCCCAACCCTGAAAAAAAACTCCGCCAATGGGCATCCACGGCGGCGGGGTCGACCAGATATTTGGCGTAGAGTTCCTCGATAAAGGGGGCATTGCCGCCATAGAGAAACGAGGTTTCTTCAAAAGCCGCTGTGGCTTCCGATCTGTTCATGTCGTCCGTCCTGTCTGGTGTGCCGGGCTTTGGCTCAAGTGCCAACATGCCGGTGGGCGCAATCGCCCTTCACCTGTGTGAACTCAGTAACACCCAGATACGACTGATTTACTTCCGCTTCAACTTTTTCATGAGCGTATCACCCAAAAGTGCGGGCGAATCGGCAACTGCAATGCCTGCCCGTTTCATGGCATCGACTTTGGAGCCTGCGTCGCCCTTGCCACCGGAAATGATGGCACCGGCATGGCCCATGCGGCGGCCCGGAGGTGCCGTTCGCCCGGCGATGAAGCCCGCCATGGGCTTTTTGATCTTGGACTTGCGCAGGAACGCTGCGGCCTCTTCTTCCGCCGTGCCGCCGATCTCGCCGATCATGATGATGCTTTCGGTCTTGGGGTCGGCCAGGAACAACTCAAGAATGTCAATGAATTCCATGCCCTTGACGGGATCACCACCGATCCCCACCGCTGTGCTCTGGCCAAGGCCTGCCTCTGTTGTCTGGAAGACCGCTTCATAGGTCAGGGTGCCGGAACGCGACACAATGCCAACCTTGCCCTTCTTGAAGATATTGCCGGGCATGATGCCGATCTTGCATTGGCCTGCGGTGATGACGCCCGGGCAGTTCGGTCCGATCAGGCGCGACGTCGAGCCGGAGAGCGAGCGCTTGACCTTCACCATGTCGAGCACCGGGATGCC
>JANPDD010000103.1:0-2542 GCA_031431295.1 Hyphomicrobiales bacterium
GAAGGAAGAGCCGGTTGTCCTGGCCAGCGCGTTGGAACATGCCCTGCACATGTTGGGCCTCAAGGCGGCGGAAAAAGACACTGTTGTGGAAATCGAGGCCGAGCCAGGCGTCCCAAAGGTGCTGGCCGACCTGCGCGCCACCCACCAGATCGCCATCAACCTGTTGACCAATGCCATCAAGTTTTCCCCGCGCAAGGGGCGGATTGTCATGTCCGTGCGCCGCCAGGCGAACGGCACCGTGGAACTGGCTGTACGCGACAATGGCCCCGGCATCCCGCGGGAGGAAATTGCCCAGGCGCTTTCCGCCTTCTCGCGGGGCAGCAATGCCACGCGGCAGGCGATTGACGGTGTTGGATTGGGCCTGCCCATTGTCCACGGCCTCATGGAAATCCACGGCGGCACCCTCGAGATCAGTTCGGAACCCGACGCTGGAACCCTTGTCGTGTGCGTCTTCCCGGCGGCCCGTGTGCTCTCCGGCCCACGCAATGAAATGACGGCTTCAGCCACAATCGCCAGCGAAACCCAGCGCAAGCTCATCAGCCTCACAGGCTGAGGCAGTCCTCACCTATGCCGACTTGCCACTGACGCCGGCACTGGCAAAGGTTGCCATGCCGTTGTGGGTGTTGACGGCGGCTTTCACGATGCCAGCCGCCAAAGCAGCGCCGGAGGCCTCGCCCAGGCGCATGCCAAGGTCGAGCAAGGGCTTCTTGCCGATTTTCGCCAGCAGCGCCTTGTGGGCGGGTTCGGCCGAGACATGGGCAGCAAGGCAGTGATCGAGAGCCGCCGGGTTTGCCGCATGCAGCACGGCCGCCGCTGCCGTTGCCACATAGCCGTCAATCAGCACCGGCACATTTTGCATGCGGGCGGCGAGGATGGCGCCTGCCATGGCCGCGAGCTCGCGCCCACCGAGGCGGCGGAGAACCTCCAGCGGATAGCCGAGGTGCGCCTTGTGGAGATTGACGGCGCGGCGGACGGCATCCGCCTTGCGGGCCATTCCCGCCGCATCAACCCCGGTGCCAGGCCCCACCCAATCCTCAGCGGCACCACCGTAGAGGCCATGACAGATGGCCGCCGCTATCGTTGTGTTGCCGATGCCCATTTCGCCGATGCAAAGCAGGTCACTGCCGCCGGCAATCGCCTCCATGCCATAGGCCATGGTGGCGGCGCAGTCGGCCTCCTCAAGTGCTGCCTGCGCCGTGATGTCGCCGGTCGGGTTGTCGAGCGCCAGTTCAAAGACCTTGAGGCCAAGATCGAAAGTCTTGCAAATCTGGTTGACCGCCGCCCCGTCACCCTGGAAGTTCGCCACCATCTGCGCGGTGACGGCAGATGGATAGGCGGCAACGCCCTGGGCAACAACACCGTGGTTTCCCGCAAAGACCGCAACGACGCAGCGCTCGATCCGTGGTGCTGCCCTGCCCTGCCAGGCCGCCAGCCACTCCACGATTTCCTCCAGGCGGCCGAGCGAACCCGGAGGCTTGGTCAGTTCCGCATCGCGGGCGCGGACCTTTTTTACCGCTTCAAGATCAGCCTTCGGCAATTGCGACAGGAGTGCGCGGATATCGTCAAACGGAAGGCCAGTGGTCATTTGCGGAATTCTGTGCTTTTGGAGATTGCGGGGTGGCGCTGGCTTTTGACGGTGGCACTTCGCGCCGTCAAGAGAGCATCGTTGCCGACACTGCCCAAGCCATGACCGACCCCGGACCAGAAGAACCACAGAAACGCCGCCCCATCCGGCCGTTTGCTGAACTTTTGCACAGCCTGAAATTTCTGACGCGGGCGCCCATTCCCTTTTCCCGGACTGTTGACCTGCCGCCGCTCTCCCAGAGCATGCGGCTCTTTGCTGTGGCGGGCGGCCTCATTGGTGCGGCGAATGGCGCGGTTCTGGCCGGGCTTGTCATGGCGGGGCTTCCCAGCCTGCTCTCCGCCGCCATTGCCGTGGGATTTGGCCTGCTCATCACGGGGGCGCTGCATGAAGATGGCCTCGCCGACACGGCAGATGGCTTTGGCGGCGGAAAGACCCGTGAGCAGCGGTTGGAGATCATGCGTGACAGCCGGATCGGCAGTTACGGGACCCTGGCGTTGATCACAGCCGTGCTCATTCGCGTTGCAGTCTATGAGGCGTTTGCGGGTGAAGGCCCCTTGCTGGTGGTGGCCGTGCTTGCCGCATGCGGGGCATTTTCCCGGGCCCTGATGGTCGATCTCTTGTGGGCCACCAGGCCCGCGCGAAACGACGGCCTATCGGTTCATGCAGGTACGCCAGGCCGCTATGGCGCTGCCTTTGCCGTCGTCAGTGCCGCAGGTTTGATGATTGCCACGGGGCTGCTGGTTGAACCCGTGAGCGGCCTTCTCGCCCTTGCCGCCGGACTTGCGGTCACCGCCTACCTGAGGCGGCTCACCACACGGCTGATCGGTGGCCAGACCGGCGATGTCTGCGGCGCCGTGCAGGTGCTGAGCGAGCTCATCATGCTGTGCATCTTCGTGGCAACGAAGGGTTAACCCTAAGCGCAGGTTGTCACCCGCCATCAACCCTTGGACAAAGCGG
>JANPDD010000104.1:0-8587 GCA_031431295.1 Hyphomicrobiales bacterium
CACTCGCTGTGCATCTTGTGGTCTTTGGTGTCTTCCGCCTTGATGGGAAGAAAAGTACCAGCACCCACATGCAGCGTTAAAAATGCATGTTCAATTTCAACATCTTGCAGGCGCTTCATCAAGTCCGGTGTGAAGTGCAGACCCGCAGTGGGAGCAGCAACGGCGCCATCATGGGTGGCAAATATGGTTTGATAGTCGGAACGGTCTTGCGCGTCCTGCTCGCGTTGGGCCTCGATATAGGGTGGCAGCGGCGTGCGACCGACCTGGGCGATGGCGGCATCCAAACCTGCGCCTGACTGTGCGAACAGAAGTGTGATCTCGCCCGCCTCTCCCTTGGCATCAACAGTTGCGGCCAACGCACCGAATTCAACCCTGTCTCCGACCTGCAGTTTCTTGGCAGGCTTCACAAATGCCTTCCAGCGCGCCGCATCCAGGCGCTGGTGGAGGAGAGCATTGATTTTTGGCATCGAGCCAAGGCGTCCAACCCGGTAGCCAGAGAGAGCGGCGGGGATGACCTTGGTGTTGTTAAAAACCAGGACGTCTCCAGCGCGAAGCTCGCCCGGCAGGTCGGACACAGACTTGTCTTGCAACCCGCCCGCACCGACCACCAGCAACCTGGCGGATTCACGCGGCAACGCGGGCCTCAGCGCAATGCGTTCTGGCGGCAGTTCAAAATCAAAGTCAGAAACGCGCATGGCCGTTTCCTGTCATGCGCGTGGAATGTTCTGCCCGTCAGGCCAGGGCATCAACCTGCGTCAGCCGCCACCACCATCCTGGCAATCCTGTCCGGCTCGCGCACCGGCTCACCGCGCTTGATGGCGTCAACGATGTCCATGCCTTCGGTCACCTTGCCCCAGACTGTGTATTGCTTGTCAAGGAAGGCGGCGTCACCGAAGCAGATGAAAAACTGGCTGTTGGCCGAATTGGGACTGGACGAGCGCGCCATGGAGCAGACGCCGCGCACATGCGGTTCCTTGGAGAATTCCGCCTTGAGGTCCGGCTTTTTTGAGCCACCCATGCCGGTTCCAGTGGGATCGCCGCCCTGCGCCATGAAACCCTCGATGACGCGATGGAAGACAACGCCATCATAGAAGTTGTCGCGGGCGAGTTCCTTGATGCGGGTGACGTGGCCGGGTGCCAGGTCCGGGCGGAGCGCGATTGTGACACGGCCCTTGGCCTTGCCCTTGGCATCCGCGAGGTCGAGATAGAGGGTGTTTTCGAGATCAGACATTATTGTACCGTTACTTTCAGCATTTTATCAGGATTTGCCACGGGCTCGCCGCGTTCGATCTGGTCTACACATTTCATGCCTGTCGCATCAACCTGGCCCCAGACGGTATATTGACCATCGAGGAAACCGCCGTCGGCAAGCATCACGAAGAACTGGCTGTTGGCGGAATCCGGGCTGGCGGAGCGGGCCATGCCGACTGTGCCACGGGCAAAATGCTCGCCCGTGAATTCGGCGGCAATGTCAGACTCGTTGGAGCCGCCGGTGCCTGTGCCAGTGGGATCGCCGGTTTGCGCCATGAAGCCTTCGATGACGCGGTGAAAGACGATGCCGTCATAAAAACCTGCGGCAGCAAGCTTGCTGATCTGGGCCACGTGCTTGGGCGCAAGGTCGGGCCGCAGCGTGATGACAAAGCTGCACTTGTCCGACGTTTCGACCGTCATGGTATCGGCAGCAAAGGCTGGAACCGTCAGGGCCAACAGGGCTAGGCCGGCGGATAGCAATTTTCGCATGGGATTCTCCAGTTGAGAGCAAGCCCACTAGCCGACCTTTGGCAAGGGTGCAACGCCCGCTTTACACGCGGGAGAGGGCGGCCCTTATGGCCTTTTCCGCCGCTTCAGGCAGGAAAAGCGATGTGTCGCCGCCCATGCCGGCAATCTGCTTGACCAGGGACGACGCGATCATGCGTGTTGCTGGCGAAGCCGCGAGAAAGACCGTTTCCAATTCTGAGGCTAGGGCGCCGTTCATCTGGGACATCTGCACCTCGTAGTCAAAATCCGAGGCATCGCGAAGCCCGCGGATGATGACGCTGGCATGGGCGCGCTTTGCCGCGGCTACGGCCAGATCATCAAATGTGACAATGCTGATCTTGAGACCCGTGTGCTCGGCGATGGGCCTTGTCACATCTTCGAGCAGTGCGACGCGTTTTTCGGCGCTCAGCAATGATGCCTTGCCCGCGTGGACGCCAATGCCCACCGTAAGCCTGTCGACGAGGCGGGCGCTTCGGGCGATGATATCCAGGTGGCCATAGGTCACGGGATCAAAGGAGCCCGGATAAAATCCTGTGCGGGTCACGGTCATCTCCCCTTCAATGCCATCCAGACGCCACCTGCGGCAAGGCAGGTTCCGCTCGCAATTTCAATGGTACGGATGCGTGAGTGCGAAAGCCATTCGCCGGCGCGCCCCGCCAGCAAGGCATAGCCTGTGTCCGTGACTGCAGCGATTGCTACGAACGTGGCGCCGAGAACGAATGTTTCGGCGGTCGGGTTGCCATCGCGGCTGAGAAACGGCGGGATGATCATGCCAAACAACACCAGAACCTTTGGGTTGGATATGGTGACCACAAAGGCCTGCAGGAAAAGGCCGCTTTCGCTGAGCGGCGTTGCCTTGCCTTGGGCCAGATTGCCTTTTGACGTCAACAGCTTCCAGCCCAGCCAAACCAAATAGGCGGCACCCGCATAGCGCAGCAGGTCAAACCACACGCCCATCACCTGAATGGCGGCCGTGAGGCCAAGTGCTGCTATGACAACCCAGACGATGCCGGCACTGACCGTGCCAAGCACATTCACAAGGCCGGCCTTGATGCCGTAGCGGAGCGCATTTGCGATGATGACGGTGACAGTGGGTCCCGGCACAACTGCAAGCGCCAGCCCGGCGATGCAGAAGGTGATGTAGGATGCCAGGGTCATTGCAGTTCACCCATTATTTGCCACCGCCGCCGGTGTGTTCAGCGTCCTTGGTGAGATAATAGGCCGCGAGGACCGGAACTGTCGTCACAAACATGACCAAAACGGCGGCCACATTGGTGATCGGACGCTCGCGGGGCCTGAAAAGCTGCTCATAGATCCAGATCGGCAGGGTCTTGTTTTCGAGGCCGGAGGTGAAGATCGTGACGATCACCTCGTCGAACGACAGGGCAAAGGCAAGCATGCCGCCTGCCAGCAACGCTGAACCGATCTGCGGCAGGACAACATGGCGGAAGGTCTGGAAGCCATCGGCACCCAGGTCCATGGATGCCTCGATCATGCTGCCGGAGAGGCGGCGGAAGCGGGCCAGCGCGTTGTTGAAAACCACGACGATGCAAAACGTGGCGTGGCCCAGAATGATGGTCCAAATCGAAAAAGGGATGTCAAGAATGTTGAAGGCAGAGCGAAGCGCGATGCCTGTGATGATGCCGGGAAGGGCAATGGGGAGAATAAAAATCAGCGAGACGTAGTCCTTGCCGAAGAAGCTGGATTTCCACAAGGCAGCCGCCGCAAGCGTGCCAAGCACAAGGGCAATCGCGGTGGCCACGAAAGCGGTTTTCACCGAGAGCCAAAACGCCTTCCACATGTCCTGGCGCTCCAGTGCGTCCACATACCATTGGGTCGTGAAGCCCGACGGAGGGAACTGGAAGTTCACATCGGCTGAGAATGAATAGACGATGATCAGCAGCAGCGGCACATGGATGAAGAGCAAGGCACCCAGTGTCGCCAGGGACAAAAGAAGCGGTGGACGGCTTGTTGCATCAGAGCGCATTGAAGGCTCCCATGCGCTTGGCGACGGACAGATAGACCAGCATGATCAGGATGGGCACGATGGTGAAGGCGGCTGCGAGGGGGATGTTTCCTGCCATCCCCTGGTGCGCGAAAACGGCATTGCCGATAAACTGGGTAGAACTGCCGACGACCTGGGGAACAATGTAATCGCCGAGGGTGAGTGAAAACGTGAAGATCGAGCCCGCGACAAGGCCTGGCAATGCCAACGGCCATAGCACATGGCGGAAGGTCTGTGAGGGGCTGCCGCCAAGATCGGCCGATGCCTCGATCAGGTTCACCGGCACGCGCTCAAGCGCCGCCTGGGTCGGCAGGATCATGTAGGGAAGCCAAATATATATGAAAACCACGAACGTGCCGATGTAGCTTGTCGAGAGCGAAGGTCCGCCAATCACGGGTGTTGCCAGCAAACCATCCAGCATCCAAGTCACATGCAGCTTCGCCGCCAGCCAGGATATGATGCCTTCGCGCGCCAGGATCAGTTTCCAGGAGTAGACCTTGATCAGGTAACTTGACCACAGCGGCAGCATGATGAGGAAATAGAACAGCGCCTTCCATTTTCCCTTGGCGTAACGGGCCGCGAAATAGGCCAGCGGATAGGCGATGGCGGCAGACGCGATGGTGACGGCGGCAGCCATCACCAGGGTGCGCAGGATCACGTCAAGGTTCGCGGGGTGGAGCAGCTGGGCGAATGTGCTGAGCGTGGGCTCATAAACGATGACGCCGGAAAACTCGTCGATCGAAAAGAACGATTGCGCCAGCAGTGCAAAGAGCGCGCCGATGTAGACCACGCCAAGCCACAGGAGTGGTGGAATGAACAGCAGGATCAAGAAGCGGTTTGGGTTTCTGAACAGCCAGTCGGACAATCGGCCGGCGAGGCCTGATTCACGTTCGGTGATGGCGTTGGCGCTCACGCTTCGCCACTCATAATGTGCATGGCGGAACGGGGCCAGTGGAGATTAGCGTCAGTGGCAGGGATATCACCTACTGACGGGACGGAAACGTTAAGGGTGTGGCCCTGCGTGATTGTTGCCGTGAGGCGCGTCACCGCGCCCTGATAGTGAACGGAAACAATCTTTGCTGGAAAGGCCACGTGTTCCTTGGCAACGGTGGATTTGCGCCGTGAGAGTGAAATTTTCTCGGGACGCAGACTGGACCAATGTGCGCCAATGCCGCTCAGTTTGCCGATGGCTGGGGGCAGGACATTTGAAGAACCGACAAAATCAGCGACAAACCGCGTTCGCGGTTTTTCGTAGATCTCCTCCGGGCTGCCGATCTGAACAATCTTGCCCTGGTTGAAAATGGCCACACGGTCGGCCATGGAGAGTGCCTCGCCCTGATCGTGGGTGACGAAGACAAAGGTGATCCCCAGTTCGCGCTGCAGGGATTTCAATTCATCCTGCATCTGCTCGCGGAGCTTGAGGTCCAGTGCGCCCAATGGCTCATCAAGGAGCAGCACTTTCGGCTCATTGACAAGGGCGCGGGCAAGGGCAACGCGCTGCCGCTGGCCACCGGAAAGTTGGCCGGGCCTGCGCTCACCGTAACCAGCAAGGGCGACGAGCTCGAGCATTTCTTCTGCCCTGGCGTGGCGGGGTTTGCGGGCAACGCCACGCACCATCAGGCCATAGGCCACGTTGTCCAGCACATTCATGTGGGGAAAGAGCGCGTAATCCTGGAACACGGTATTGACGTTGCGGCGATAGGGGGGGACGCCTTCAGCAGTCTCACCGAAAATTTCAATGTGACCGGACGTTGGTTGTTCAAAGCCGGCAATGAGGCGCAGGCAGGTGGTTTTGCCGGAGCCTGAGGGCCCCAGCATCGCAAAAAATTCGCCAGCGGCTATTTCAAGATTGACATCGTCGACGGCCCGCACTGTTCCGAAGTGGCGGGTCACATTCTGAAAGCGAACAGCAATGTTGGTGTTGGTCATCAGGAATCCGGAGCGGGAGCGGCGGCGTTCGCAGGCACGCCATGGCCGGGATGAACCCGGCCATGGAAATCATGCATCGGTGTCCGGCTCTCAGCGACCGCCGAGAACGGCAATCATGTCGGTGACCCACTTGTGGTAGGGTACACAACCGTCAGCTTGGCTGGCGCACTTGGCAACGGGGGTGCGCCAGAAATGGATCTTTTCAAAATAGCCAAGTCCGTTTGTGTCGCATCCGGTGTCCGTCAACAGGGCGTTACCCTTGCAGGCAGCCAGGTTGGAAGGAACCGAGCCGAACCAGGCTGCGAGATCGCCCTGGACCTTGGGTGAAAGCGAGTGCTCCATCCACATGTAGGCACAGTTGGGATTCTCGGCATCTGCTGCCATCATAGTGGTATCGGCCCAACCCGTGGCGCCTTCCTCCGGAACCGTCGAGGCAATGGGGGTTTTTTCCATCACAGCCTTGTCCGCCTGCAGCAGGTTGACCTGGAACGGCCATGATGACGATGCGACGACGCCCTCATTCTTGAAGTCGTCAATCTGGATGAAGGCATCGTGCCAATAGCGGCTGACCAGCGCCTTTTGTCCGCGCAGCAGGTCGAGTGCCGCCTTGTATTGCGCTTCGGTCAACTCATAGGGGTCCTTGATGCCGAGATCAGGTTTCTTCTTCATGAGGTAAAGTGCGGCATCGGCAATGTAGATCGGGCCGTCAAAGGCCTGAATGCGGCCCTTGTTGGATTTTCCGTCCGGCAGGTTTTGCTCTTCGAAAACCACGGACCAGCTCTTGGGCGCTTCCGGGAAAACCTTGGAATTGTAGGCCAGAACGTTGGCACCCCATTGATAAGGCGTTCCATAGTGGACGCCATCAACGGTGTGCCAAGGGGCGTTCTTCAGGCGGTCATCCACGTCCTTGAAAGACGGAATGAGGTCGATATTGACGGGCTGTACGCGCTTGCCCCTGATCATGCGCATTGAAGCATCGCCCGAGGCGGTCACCAGATCCAGTCCGCCTTCGTTCATCAAGGCGACCATTTCATCAGACGTGCCTGCGGTCTTGACTGCGACCTTGCAGCCTGAGCTTTTCTCAAATTCCGTCACCCAGTCGTAGTTCTTGTCAGTGGCGCCGTTTTCGATGTAACCGGGCCAGGCGAGGATATTGACCTTTCCTTCACCCTTGCCCAGTTCCTTCACCATGTCCTGGGCCAGGACTCCGCCTGACAGGGCGGTCGAAACGGCGGCGGCAGTCACAGCCGAAACGCACGTCTTGAGGATTTGCTTCATGATATTCTCCCTCATCACTTCATTTTCCAGGGGCGGTTTTCGTTGCCACTCGAACTTCGCGGGGGCTGCCCCAATATGCCGTTTTCCCGCGCCCTTGCGAGCGGATGGCCCACGATAGCGCCAATTTGACCAAGAGGTAAAGAACCTCGCTGCGTCCTGCATGCTTGTTTCATGTTGGCCTCTGTGGCGCAAGGTTGACGGGCTGGCCGAGGGGGCCAAACCAAGGTTTCCTTGAGTGGGATGGAAAAATCACGCATCCTGCTGAAAATGAATTCTAAAATGTCGGGCCAGATGATCGATTCCCTTATCGTACCCCATGAGAGACAGTTGGTGGCCATTCGCCGCGACTTGCATGCCCACCCGGAACTGCAGTTTCAGGAACACCGGACGGCTGCCATCGTCGAACGGCACTTGCGCGATTTTGGTTTTGGGGTGACGACAGGGATTGCGGAAACCGGCGTCATTGGCACCTTGCGCAATGGCACGGGCGACGGGGCCATCGCCATCCGCGCCGACATGGATGCGCTGCCGATCACCGAGACGACGGGGGTCGCCCATGCCTCGAAAGTGCCTGGCGTGATGCATGCGTGCGGCCATGACGGCCACACCACGATGCTTTTGGGGCTGGCCCAATATCTCGCGGCCTACTGCAATTTTGACGGCACAGTCCACCTCATTTTTCAACCTGCGGAAGAGGACATCAGCGGTGCCCAGCGCATGATACAAGAGGGGCTGTTTGAGCGGTTCCCGGTCGATGCGGTATTGGCGATGCACAACATGCCGGGCTACCCCATCGGGCAGGTTCTGGTGCGGCCAGGGGCCATTACGGCGGCTGTTGATATCGTCAATGCGAGGATTGTTGGCGTCGCTGGCCACGGCGCCTTGCCGCATCTTGCGGCTGACCCTATCGTTGCCGCAGCAGCAGCGGTGCTTGCCCTGCAAACGGCAGTGTCGCGCAACAGTGATCCGCTGGAACCGGCGGTGGTGACGGTCGGTGCCATCAATGGCGGTGTTTTGGCGACTGCCATTCCCGAGGAGGTCAATCTCAAAATCGGTGTTCGCACCACGGGCACACAGACACGTAAACTCATGGAGCGGCGCATTCCCGAAATCCTCCAGCAGCAGGCAGCCTCATTCGGCTGCCGGGCGGAAGTCATCTATGGCGCGGGTATCGCCTATCCGGCTGGTTTCAATGATCCGCAGGTTGCTGACATCGTGCGCCAGATAGCCCTGTCCCTGGGCCAGGACCCGCAGGTCATTGATATTCCGGGTCCCTTCATGTTCTCAGAGGATTTCGCCTTCATGCTGCAGCAGGTGCCGGGCTGCTTCTTCTGCATGGGTGCGGGCGAGGGAAAGGGCCTGCATGACCCTGGTTACGATTTCAACGACGCACTTTTGGTGCCCGGCATCGCCTTCTGGGGCCAGGTTGTGGAAACGTTCTTGCCGATAAGGTGAACACGGTTCTGTCAAAGGACGTCGGATGGTGTTCGCGATCCGCGTCCATTGTGGCTATTTCTCGCGCTGATCGGGCGGGGGCGTGTAGAGGCTCGTGAGGATACGGGCGAGCAGTCCTTGTTCACTCGCCTTGCCCTTGTTCTGCTTGGCGAGTTCAACAAG
>JANPDD010000105.1:0-3247 GCA_031431295.1 Hyphomicrobiales bacterium
ATGGCGCGCTTGCGCGTCAGTCCCCAGTGATAGCCGGTGATGTCGCCTGATTTGCCCAACACCCGGTGGCAGGGCACCACAAACGAAATGGGATTCTTGCCCACAGCGGCTCCCACCGCACGCGCCGCTTTGGGCTGCCCCATGGACGCTGCAATGTCGCCATAGGTCGTGGCCTTGCCGCAGGGAATTTTCAGAAGTGTTTCCCAAACGCGGATCTCAAAATCCGTGCCGATGAAAGTGACGCGCAGCGGCTGCCCGCCCTCGCTCCTGGCATCGGCAAAAACCTGTGCCGCATAGGGCGCGGTGCGGGCTGAATCCTCTGTATACTGAGCATTTGGCCAGCGCGTCGTCATGTCGGCCAGCACGTTTTGCTCCTCGCCCTGATCGGCAAAGGCAAGGCCACAGAGGCCGAAAGCCGTCACCATGACAAGGGCAACACCAAAGGGTGAGGGATGAAAGCCATAGGAGATGGTGAGGCCCTGACCCTTCTGCTTGTAGGCCCCGGGCGACATGCCTTCATGGGTCACGAACAGGTCATGCAGGCGACCCGGCCCCGACAGCCCCACCTCGTAGGAGGTTTCAAGGATGCTGGCGCTCTCCTTCAGCATGGCGCGGGCGTGGTCAAGTGTGATCGCCTGCAGAAATGCTTTCGGCGTCAGGCCCGCCCAGCGGGTGAACAGGCGCTGCAAATTATCGGGCGAGGTGCGCGCACGGCTCGCCAACACCTCAAGCGGGGGCTGGTCGCGCCAGTTTTCCGAAAGAAATGAAATGATTTCGCGGACGCGGGCATAGTCATCGAGTTGGGAAGGTGTCTGTGTTGTCATGCCCGCGAAGTTATGATCGCTGCCGTGGCAAAGCCACCCGAAAACCGGCGGCATTGCCTCTTTTCAGATGGAGGCACGAAGCGTCCTGGCAAGGGATTGCCGCTCCTCGGCACCGAGGAACGCGGCGATCTCGTGGACCTCTCCGTGCGAGCGCAGAGAGAGTCTCCCCACCAGGTCGCGGGCTGTGTCAAATTCGAGGTCAACCTTGACCCAGCGGCGGTTGAAAACGGTTTCGCTTTTCTCGCCTGTCGGCATGATGGAGCGCAGTGTCAGGCAATCGCCCGCAGCGGAAATCTGTTCGGCCCGCGCGCTGTCGGCAAAATTCCGGCGGAAGACCCACCAGATGATGGCGACATCCGCCCCCATGAAGCCCAGAACGGGCCAGGCCCCCAGCGCCAGAAACAGGCCGCCAGCCAGCAGGTTCACCAGCACCACAAGGCCCATGACAACAAGAAATCCGGTGCGGCCGAGCGAACGGTGCGGTGTGAGCGTGATGCTCCACGGGTCTGATGTTCTGCGAGACATTTGCACAATCGCTTTTGCCAAGCCTTCACACTATTCTCAATTGCCATGCCCGCTCAACCCAAATCCTCCCGCCGCCTGAAGCCACCTGAAATCGAGGCCATGTTCCATCGCTTCAGAACGATCACGCCGGAACCGAAAGGCGAATTGCGGTCCGTCAATGCCTTCACCTTTCTGGTGGCCGTGGTGCTCTCGGCCCAGGCCACCGACGAAGGTGTCAACCGCGCCACCGGCCCCCTGTTCCGTGTGGCCGACACGCCAGAGAAAATGCTGGCCTTGGGGGAGGAAAAACTCACCGGCCATATCAAGAGCATCGGCCTTTTCCGGGGCAAGGCGAAAAACGTCATCGCCTTGTCGCGGCGACTGATTGAGAATCACGCCTCACAAGTGCCCCCCGATCGCGCCGCCCTCGAGGCTCTTCCCGGCGTTGGCCGCAAGACCGCCAATGTGGTGTTGAACCATGTCTTCGGCGAAGCCACCATCGCCGTTGACACCCATCTGTTCCGGCTCGGCAACCGGCTCGGTCTCGCACCCGGCAAGACCGTTCTCGAGGTTGAAAACAAATTGCTGAAAGTGATCCCGGAAACCTATCTCCGCCATGCCCATCACTGGCTCATCCTGCATGGGCGCTATGTCTGCAAGGCCCGCAAGCCCGAGTGCTGGCGCTGCGCCATCGCCGATCTTTGCCCCTTCACCCCGAAGACGCCCACACCCTTCTGAACAGGTGGACAAAATAGGACGTGGCAAACAGCGGAACCATGAGGTTGACAATGGGGACCAGAACCATGAGCGCTGGCAGAAAGCCTGCGGCAAAAACCCCCAGGCCATTTTCCTGCCTAAGCGTTTTTGCTTCCGCAACCGGCATCACCCGCATGGCCGCCATCTCAAAATACTCGCGGCTCAGGAGATAGGCGTTGAGGCTGACCAGCACGAGGGCGCCAAGCCCCGTGAACACGAACGGCAAAGCCAAAAGATTGAGCAGCAGCACAAGGCCGCCAAACTGGACCGCCTGCAGCAGGGCTTTTCCGGCGGGGAGCGCCGCTCCCAAGGGCTGGTGGGCATAGTGTTTCCGCTCCACCTTTTCCGCCACCTGATCGAGAAAGAGGCCTGCAAACATCGCCGTCACCGGTGCCATGAGGAAGAAGAAGGCGGCCAGAAGGCCAAGGCCAACACCCACGGCCAGCAGTGTTTCCGCCCACGGCCAGGGCACGAGCGTCAGAAAAGTGAAAAGCGCCTGCACGCCCGCGAAAAGGACAACGAACAGCAGCAAAGTCAGGCCCACGGCCTTCCACAGGATGGCGCGGAATTCAGGCGAGGTGAGGTCGCCCAGGGCCTTGGCTGCGGCGTGGAACATGGGGTGCATCTCCGGTGTTGTTTTTTCGGTAATGAAACTGGGATAGGGCAAGGTGCATCATGAACACCATAGACCATGACGTCCTCACCATCGGCAACGCGATTGTGGACGTGATCGCGAAAGTCGATGAGGCATTTGTCGTCCGCGAAAAACTCGTCAAGGGTTCCATGAACCTGATTGACGAGGCAAGGGCCGAGGAACTTTATGCCCGCATGGGTCCGGCGCGGGAAATTTCCGGTGGTTCGGCAGGCAACACGGCAGCCGGTGTCGCCTCTTTCGGCGGTCGTGCCGCCTATTTCGGCAAGGTGAAGCAAGACCAGCTCGGCGACATTTTCCGCCATGACATGCATGCCCAGGGCGTGCATTTTGAAACGCCCGCCGCCAGCGAAGGTCCAGCGACAGCACGCTCCTTCATTCTCGTCACACCCGAAGGTGAGCGCACCATGAACACCTATCTCGGTGCTTGCGTAAATCTCACCACTGCCGACATCGATGCCGCTATCGTGTCGTCAGCCAGGGTCACTTACATGGAGGGCTATCTGTGGGA
>JANPDD010000106.1:0-11046 GCA_031431295.1 Hyphomicrobiales bacterium
CAATAGGTCATGGGAATAATGGTGATTCCATCAAGAGCCGTTGCTGGGGATTAAGCACGGCCATTACTGCTGCGCAATCTCGACCCGGACTTCAACACTGAGCCGTTCCGCCCCGCTGCCGCCCCGGCGGCTGCCGTTGACCGGTGTCACTTCCGCTGCATCAAGCCCTGCGGCAATGCGCACATAGTATTCGTTGGGGCATTGGCCGTTGGCGGCATCAAATCCAACCCACCCCAGGTCGGCCACGAACAGTTCTGCCCAGGCGTGGGCGGCCACCGACGAAGCGCCCTTGCCGGTCACCAAATAGCCTGTGACGTAGCGGGCGGGAATGGCATTGTGGCGGGCAACCGCAATCATGATGTGGGCGTGGTCCTGGCAGACGCCCCTTCCCGCCGCAAAAGCCTCATCCGCCGTCGTATCCGCGTGGGTCACGTCCGTGTCATAAGCCACGGCTTCGTGCACGGCCGCCATCAGATCATGGCAGCGCTCCAGAACAGGGGCGCTCCCTGAAAATTTTCCGGCAAAGCCGCTGAGCGCATGTTCCACCCTGGCGACCTTCGACTGGCGCAGGAACACCGTTTCGGGAACCTGGGCCTTGAGACCGCGCACGACGCCTGAGGCATCGGTGGTTTCGACTTCACCCGCCGCAATGATGCTGGCCGCCTCCCCCACATCGGTTGCCGTGACCAGGTGGATGATATTGCCCATGGCGTCCACATAGCGCAGGCCGTGCTCAAAGCCGGGTGCCGTCACCGTCCAACTCAGAACCTTCTGGGTGGCAAACTCCGCCGGCACCAGATGCAGCCGCTGGACCAGGTACGAAGGTGCCTTGTCATAGACGTAACGGGTTTCGTGGTAGACCTTAAGATGCATGACACTTGTGCTTTATGGAAAATTGTAGGTGAGGCCGATCTCGCGGGAAAGCTGGTTGTTGTCCGCCATGAAATCCGCCAGGTATTCATGCAGGCCCGACTGGAAAATCTCGTCCATGCTGGCACCCCTGAACTTCAGAAGTGTTTCTTCCGCCATGCCGTGACAACGGTAGGACTTGCCATGGAGATGGGCGAGACCCTGAAGTGCTGTATTGATCCATTGATAGCTGAAAACCAGCGAGCGCGGCATCTGCTCGCGCAGCATCAGGAACTCCGCCACCAGCCAGGGTTTGTAGCGGCTGTCCTTGTAGAACCAGCGATAGGCCCGGTGCGCCGACACGCTGCGCAGGATTTGTGCCCACTGGTGGGCGTCAAGCTCGCTTCCGACATCGGAGGGCTTGGGCAACAGGATGAAATATTTGACATCGAGGATGCGCGCCGTGTTGTCGGCCCGCTCCACGAAATTGCCGAGCTGGCTGAAATAATAGTTCTCGTTGCGCAGCATGGTGCCGAGGACGGCACCACGGAACGACATGGAGCGCTGCTTCACCCAGTCGAGAAACACGGGCAGCCTGTCTGATGTCAATTCAGACGGCTTGATGTTGACGAGCTCGTTCCATGTGCCGTTGATGCTTTCCCAGACATCGCGGGTGAGTGCCGTGCGCACGGCGCGGCCATTGTTGCGGGCCATGTGCACGACCGAGCGGATGCTGGAGGCGTTGTCCTCATCGAAGATCAGGAAGTCGATGACCTTTGCGGCATTCACGTCATCATACTTGGCCATATAGGCGATTTCGCTCGCGGCACTGAGCAGCGTCGAGTTCCACTCATCGCGATGGCCCTCAATGGCACCGGGCATGAGGGAGATGCGGTGGCCAACCTCAAGCAGGCGCGCCATGTTCTCGGCCCGCTCCATGTAGCGCGACATCCAGTAAAGCGAGGCGGCGGTGCGTCCGAGCATCAGTCCTCCAGCACCCAGGTGTCCTTGGTGCCGCCTCCCTGGCTGGAGTTGACGACGAGCGATCCCTTCTTGAGCGCCACCCGGGTGAGGCCGCCGGGCGTGATCCTGACCTGGTCGCCGGAGAGCACAAAGGGCCGGAGATCAACATGGCGCGGAGCAACACCTGACGCCGTGTAGGTGGGCACCGCCGACAGGGCGAGCGTGGGCTGGGCGATGTAATTGGAGGGATTCTGCTGCAGCTTGGGCCGGAAGGCGGCAATTTCCTTTTTTGAGGCCGTTGGTCCCACCAGCATGCCGTAGCCGCCCGAGCCATGCACCTCCTTCACCACCAGCTCGTGCAAATGCTCCAGCACGTAGTTCAGGGCCTTCGCTTCGCTGCAGCGCCAGGTCGGCACGTTCTTGAGAAGCGGTTTTTCACCAGTGTAGAACTCGATCACGTCGGGAATGTAGGTGTAGATCGACTTGTCGTCGGCAATGCCTGTTCCCGGCGCGTTGACGATGGTGACGCGGCCCGCCCGGTAGAGATCAAACAGCCCCGGCACGCCAATGGCCGAATCGGACCGGAAGGTGAGCGGATCGAGGAAGGCGTCATCAACCCGGCGGTAAACCACATCGACACGTTGCGGCGCCTGGGTCGTTCGCATGTACAGATAGCCATCCGAGACAAAGAGGTCGCTGCCCTCGCACAATTCAGCGCCCATCTCGTCGGCGAGGAATGCGTGTTCAAAAAAAGCCGCGTTGTGCAGGCCGGGCGTCAGCACCACGATTGTCGGCTCATCCTTGCAGGCCGCGGGTGCCACACTCTCCAGGGTCTTGCGCAGGAGCGAGGGATAGTTCTCGACCGGGGCCACCCGGTGGCGGGAAAAAAGCTCGGGAAAAAGATGCATCATCGCCTCCCGGTCCTCCAGCATGTAGGAGACGCCCGAAGGTGTGCGGCAATTGTCCTCCAGCACATAGAATTCATTCTCGGCGATGCGCACGATGTCGATGCCAATGATGTGGGCATAGATGCCGCGGGCCGGGGCCACGCCCACCATCTCCGGCACGAAGGCGGCGTTCTGGATGATCACCTCCCTGGGAATGCGGCCGGCACGGAGGATTTCCTGGCGGTGGTAAATGTCGTGCAGGAAGGCATTGAGGGCGCGCACCCGCTGTTCGATGCCAGCCGACAGGCGGCGCCACTCGGAGGCTGCAAAGACCCGCGGGATGATGTCAAAGGGAATGAGGCGTTCGGCTGCTTCCTCGTCACCATAGACGGCAAAGGTGATGCCCTGGCGGCGGAACCGGTTTTCAGCCTCGCGCTGGGCCCGCTCCACGTCCTTCTTCTTGAGGGTTTTGAGCCAGTCCTCGACATGCAGGTAGGGGCTGCGGGTGGCGCCCGCCTTGTCCAGCATTTCGTTGAAGTGGGCCTTCACCTTATCCAACCTCCGCCAATCCTCCCTGCCTTTCGATGAAGGACACGATGTCTGAAACGCCGCGCTGCCGCAAGAGGTCCGTGAAGACATAGGCGCGCCCGGCGCGCGCCCGCTTCGTGTCACTTTCCATCACCGCGCGATCCACAGCTGCAGCGATTTGCCGGATCGAATGCCCTTGGGCCTGTAGGCTGGCAATCTCACAGCGCTCTTCCAATGAAAAATGTCGGTAATCCTGTCCCATGGCACCACCATAAACTGGTGTTGCACTTCGTTTGTGAACTCAGGGGACCACCTGCTCGCCTGTTGCTCCGAGCGGGTTGGCAGGTCATTCGCCAAGTCGATTTCAAGGGGCGGTGCCGGCCCGATGCGCATGTTCCGGAAACATGTTGCGCAAACCCGAAGCCGACGCTTCGGCCACACCACGCTCGGTGATGAGGCCGGTGACCAGGCGTGCCGGCGTCACATCAAAGGCCGGGTTGGCGGCAGGGCTTGCAAGC
Organism: Hyphomicrobiales bacterium; assembly: GCA_031431295.1. Classification (GTDB taxonomy): domain Bacteria; phylum Pseudomonadota; class Alphaproteobacteria; order Rhizobiales; family Aestuariivirgaceae; genus Aestuariivirga. The sequence goes on from JANPDD010000106.1 coordinate 3,746, forward strand.
GGCGAAATGCGCACCCGTGAAACCTTGCCCTGTTCGTCGAGACCCTGGACATAGGACACTTCGTGGTCGTGGCGTTCTTCGATCGGGATTGTGGAAAGCCCGTCCGTCACTGTCCAGTCAATGCTGGGAGATGGCAGCGCCACATAGAAGGGAATGCCGTTGTCCTTTGCCGAAAGCGCCTTCAAGTAGGTGCCGATCTTGTTGCACACATCGCCGTTGGCGGCGGTGCGGTCCGTGCCGACGATCACCATGTCCACCTTGCCATGCTGCATGAGATGGCCGCCTGCATTGTCCACAATCAACGTGTGCGGCACGCCATGTCCGGCCAATTCCCAGGTTGTCAATTGTGCCCCCTGGTTGCGCGGGCGCGTCTCATCCACATAAACATGGACGGGAATATTGTTGTCGAAAGCGGCATAGACCGGTGCGGTGGCGGTGCCGACATCGACGGTCGCAAGCCAGCCCGCGTTGCAGTGGGTCAGGATGTTGACCGGCCGGCCCTGCTTCTTGGCGGCAATCCCCTCAATGATCCGAAGCCCATGGCGGCCGATGGCCCGGTTCAACTCGACATCCGCATCGGCGATTTCCGCGGCCCGCGCATAGGCGGTGGTTGCACGTTTCCCAGGCGCCGCGGCAACAAGCAAATTGCGCATGTCATCGAGCGCCCATTTGAGATTGATGGCGGTGGGCCGTGTGGCGTTGAGCAGGTTCCAGGTTCTGTCCAGGTTGGCGTCGCCGGGATCGCTCAGCATGGCAATGGCCATGCCATAGGCCGCCGTTGCGCCGATCAGCGGCGCACCCCGCACCCACATGTCCCTGATGGCGGTTGCGACATCGGCGACGCTGCGCAGGGTTTCGATGTGGAACTCATGCGGCAACATGCGCTGGTCGATGATCCCGACCGACATCCCGTCATCCGTAAGCCATATGCTGCGATAGGGCCTGCCGTTCACTTTCATGTCAGGCTCCTTGCATTGGCCAAGACGTGGAACCCGTGTGTCCGGGCCGTACACGCTGAGGCTGGCGGAAGGAGAGGGATTCGAACCCTCGTTACACTTTCATGTAAACACGCTTTCCAAGCGTGCGCCTTCAACCACTCGGCCACCCTTCCGTCGGCCCCGGCTTATAGCCAGCGCAACAGTTCGATCAAGCCATTGTGACTGATTATTTTTTCCGGGCGGGCCATATGCTATGCAGCATCAAAGGGAGCCCCAACATGTTCTTTGCCCGCAAGTCCACGATGGTTGACAAGGCCTCAGCGCTGCCCGGCCGCACAACCGCCATTGCCACCGCCGACAAGCACTTAGTCAATGGGCGGCCACTCAAGGGACCTTACCCCGCAGGCAGCGCCTCGATCATCCTTGCCTTTGGCTGCTATTGGGGGGCGGAGCGGAAATTCTGGTCTGTACCCGGTGTCTGGGTGACGGCGGTCGGCAATGCCGGCGGCTTCACGCCAAATCCCACCTATGAGGAAGTCTGCTCAGGGGCGACGGGCCACGCCGAATCCGTGCTGGTGGTCTATGATCCCAAGGCTGTCGCCCTTGCAGACCTGCTCAAGGTGTTCTGGGAGGCCCATGACCCGACCCAGGGCATGCGCCAGGGCAATGACACCGGCAGCCAATACCGCTCGGCCATCTATTGGACCGACGCCTCCCAGGAGGCGGCCATCCGGGCAGCACGGGCCACTTTTCAGAACGCGCTTTCCGACAAGGGCTACGGCGCCATCACCACGGAGCTGGCCCCCGCCGGACCGTTCTATTTCGCCGAGACCCATCACCAGCAATACCTGGCCCGGAACCCGCAAGGCTATTGCGGGCTGGGTGGCACCGGTGTCACCTGTGCCATCGGCACGGGCGTTGCGGCCTGAAATCTGGTCTGGGGCATGGCCAAAAAGGCGCGGGACAGTAGCGAGGCTGGCGACCACGCGCCCTTGGACAGCGCCATCCGCCTCGACCGGCTGACACGGCTCATCCGCCAGGCCAGTCATGCCGGTGGCCTCGTCCCTGCCCAATGGGAGGCCTTACGCTTTGTCAGCAGGGCAAGCAGGCATTCGCGCACACCTGGGGCCACGGCGCGCTACCTGGGTGCCACCAAGGGTACTGTTTCGCAAAGCCTTTCGACATTGGAAAAGAAGGGCCTGATCCGCCGCCTCGTGCGGCCGGAGGGCCAGCGCCATACCTTGCTTGCACTCACTGAAGCAGGCCTCGACATTCTGGCTCAAGACCCGCTGGCGGCATTGGCGCAAGACATTGCAGCACTCGACGGCAAGGTGCAGCGCCGCCTGGCGCGGGGCCTCTCTGAACTGCTGGAACGGCAGATCAAGCGCCAGGGATCTGCCGTATTTGGCACCTGTGGGGGGTGTCGCTATTTTCGCGAAGGGGCTGCGGGCGGACTTGCGGTGTGCATGAAGGACGGCGGCAGCCTGAGTGCTGCCGAAACGGAACTTCTGTGCATTGAGAGGGTGGAACGCTGACGATTGGGTCTTCGCGCGCCGTGCGGTCATCTGGTGCCAGATGACCAAGAGCATTGCGCGCAAAAATCAATATATTGGAGCAACTTTCCTCTCCCAAATCGTTCCAATTTGATCGTTCGTTGCTCCGGCCCTTAACCGCGCTTTTACAGGCTGCCCCATAGGATCACGGATGGGGAGCCTGTCATGTCCAGCACCACCATCATTGCCCAACCGGTCCGCCACGCCAGAGCGCTTGGGCCCTATGGGCGCGACGTGCTGGCGCAGGTTCTGTCCGGAATACGCCACCACAAGGTCCTCTATGCCATCGCCCTTCTTTGCTATGGCGTCGGGATCGCCGAATGCCTGATCCTGGGATTGCCCATCAACACAAGCCTTGTCGGCATCGTTTCCGGCACGACGTTCCTGTTTCTGGGTGTCATCATCGGGACTTGGCTGGCCTTTGAACTCTTCCGCCTGTGGCGGGCGGGTTATGGCGGCAGCCCCTCAGTTGCTCTTCTCCACACGTTGCAGACCGACATTTTGGCACCCTCGCGGGTCTCGAATGCTGTGCATGCCCTTCTGGCCAACGGCATTTTCTTTGTGGGTTTCATCGCCATCAAGAAGGCCATTCCGCATGTTGCTCCCTTTTCCTGGGATCAGCCCTTCATGGAACTGGACAAGGCCCTGCATGGCGGCGTGTTGCCGCACGACCTGTTCAGCGCTCTTGTTGCCTCACCGGCAGCCCTCATGCTCATCAACGTGGCCTATAATTTGTGGTTCGTGGTGGTGCTGTTCTGCTTTTTCTGGTTCGGCTATGCCAAGGCGGACTCGTTTTTGCGCCAGCGCTATCTCATCGCCTATTTGAGCCTGTGGTTTGTGGGTACCTGTGTGCTCGGCACGGTCTTTTCATCCGCAGGGCCTTGTTACTATGGCTTTGTGGTGCCGGGTGTTGACCCCTATGCCGGACTGCTGGCCGCACTCAAATCAGCCCATGAGGTCTATCCCATCTGGGCCGTGCCGACACAGGACGCCCTGTGGCAGAGCCACCTTGCTGGCCACGGTGACGTCGAAGGTGTGTCGGCCATGCCGTCGCTCCATGTGGCCACCAGCGTTCTTTTCATCCTGCAGGCCAGGGCCTGGGGCAAACGCTGGTTTTTGTGGTTCACTATTCCCTTTGCCGTGCTGATCCTGCTCGGCTCAGTGGTGCTGGGCTGGCACTATGCCGTTGATGGCTATGCGGGTGCTGCAATCGCCATTGGCTGCTGGTGGTTTGCGGGCAAGGTTGCGCCACGGTTCGAAAAGGCCGGACACGTGACCTGATCAATTCTCATCCATCTTCAAGGCGGCGATGAAGGCTTCCTGCGGGATGTCAACCTTGCCGAACTGGCGCATCTTCTTCTTGCCCTCTTTCTGCTTGTCGAGGAGCTTGCGCTTGCGGCTGATATCACCGCCATAGCACTTGGCCGTCACGTCCTTGCGCATGGCGGAGAGTGTTTCACGCGCCACCACCTTGCCGCCGATGGAGGCCTGGATGGGAATTTTGAACATGTGGCGGGGGATCAAGTCTTTCAGCTTTTCGCACATGACGCGGCCGCGCTGCTCGGCGCGGGCCCGGTGGACCACCATCGACAGGGCATCAACCGGCTCTTCGTTCACCAGAATGCTGAGCTTGACGAGATCGGATTCCAGATATTCCGTCATCTTGTAGTCGAAGCTGGCGTAGCCGCGCGACACTGATTTCAACCGGTCATAAAAATCAAACACCACTTCATTGAGGGGCAGGTCATAGACAACCATGGCGCGGGAGCCGGCATAGGTGAGTTGTTTCTGGCGGCCTCGGCGGTCCTCGCAGAGTTTCAACACAGACCCCAGGAAATCATCGGGCACGAAGATCGTGGCTTCAATCCATGGTTCTTCCATGGTCTGGATGAGGGAGACATCCGGCATGTCGGCGGGGTTGTGCATGTCGACGTGGGTGCCATCGCGCAAGTTGACCTTGTAGATGACGGAAGGGGCCGTTGTGATGATCTCAACATTGAACTCGCGTTCAATCCGTTCACGGACGATTTCGAGATGCAAGAGACCAAGGAAGCCGCAGCGGAAGCCAAATCCCAAGGCCGCCGAGGTTTCCATTTCATAGGTGAAGCTTGCATCGTTGAGGCGAAGCCTGCCCATGGCTTCGCGCAGGTCTTCAAACTTCGAGGCATCGACGGGGAAGAAGCCCGCAAAGACCACCGACTGCGCTGCCTTGAAGTCCGGCAGGGCCTTTTCTGTGGGGTTCTTCTCGTCGGTGATGGTGTCGCCCACCCGCGTGTCCGCAACTTCCTTGATGGCGGCGGTGAAGAAGCCAATCTCACCCGGACCCAGGCTTTCCACGACCTCCTTTTTCGGACGCGACACGCCAACGCGCTCAATCTGGTATTGGCCGCCGGTCCCCATCATCCTGACCCTCATGCCCTTTTTCAGCTCACCGTCAATGATGCGGACGAGAACCACGACACCGAGGTAGGCGTCATACCAACTGTCAACCAGCAGCGCCTTCAGGGGCTTGGTGATGTCGCCCTTGGGTGCTGGAAGCTTGCTGACAATGGCTTCAAGAACATCCGGCACGCCAAGACCGGTCTTGGCCGAGATCAGCACGGCTTCAGAGGCATCAATCCCGATCACGTCCTCGATCTGCTGGCGGATGCGCTCTGGTTCGGCGGCGGGCAAGTCCACCTTGTTGAGGACGGGAACGATTTCGTGGTTGTTGGCAATGGCCTGATAGACGTTGGCGAGGGTTTGGGCTTCGACACCTTGCGAGGCATCAACCACAAGAAGCGAGCCTTCACAGGCGGCGAGTGAGCGTGACACTTCATAGGCAAAGTCCACATGACCCGGCGTGTCGATCAGGTTCAGAACATAATTCTTGCCGTCCCTGGCCTTGTAGTCGAGGCGCACGGTGTTGGCCTTGATGGTGATGCCGCGTTCGCGCTCCAGTTCCATGGAGTCAAGAATCTGGTCCACCATCTCACGGTCGGGCACGGCTCCGCAGAGTTGGATCAGGCGGTCGGCGAGGGTGGATTTTCCGTGGTCGATATGGGCGACAATGGAGAAATTGCGGATCAAAGATGTGTCTATCATTTCGTGCGCTGTTTGGCAGGGCGCGCCGCCAGGGTCAATCCTGCCGTTTCAGGACCGCCTGCAGCACATCGCGCACGCCAATGGCGCCTGCAAAGGTGTTGTCGTCATTGAAAAGAGCCACGGGGGCCGTTTCCGACTTGTGCATGGCCAGCATGACCGTCTTGAGCGGTGTTCCGGGTGTTGCCCAAAACACCGGGCAATCCCTCACGGACACGCCCTTTTCGGCGTCGGCGCAACTCACCCATTTGGCTTCTTTGCCGTCGCGTTCGACACTTGTGACCTTGTTGTCCTTGCCCAGTTTGAAGCGCGTGGTTTTGCGGCGGTCGAGCCAGATCCAACCGCCCTTATCCTTCACAAGTTCATTGGGCACGCGCATGACATTCCATGCGGTGAGCACCGACAGTGGATTCACGTTGGCGATGAACTCGCGCACATAGTCATTGGCGGGACGCAACACGATGTCCTCGGGGCGGCCCGACTGGACGATGCGGCCACCTTCCATGATGGTGATGGTGTTGCCGATCTTGAGCGCCTCTTCCAGATCGTGGCTGACGAAGACGATGGTCTTCTTCAAGCGCTTTTGCAGGTCCAACAGTTCATCCTGCAATTTGGTGCGGATGAGGGGGTCGAGCGCCGAGAACGGCTCGTCCATCAACAGGATGGGGGCTTCCGTGGCAAAGGCGCGGGCGAGGCCAACGCGCTGTTGCATGCCGCCTGAGAGTTCATGGGGATATTTCCCGGCCCATTGGGAGAGGCCAACCAGTTCGAGTTGTTTTGCAACACGCGCGTGGCGTTCCGCGTCCGGCATGCCTGCCAGTTCCAGACCGAAGCCGACATTCTCGGCCACGGTGCGCCAGGGCAGAAGGGCAAATTGCTGAAACACCATGGCGACACTTTTTTGCCGGACGCGGCGCAGCGTGTTGGCATCACACGACACGACATCCACCGTCTTGCCGCCATCGCGCACCTCGATAGCGCCGCGCGTCACTGTGTTGAGGCCATTGACGCCACGCAGCAATGTCGATTTTCCAGAACCCGAAAGGCCCATCAACACGCTGATCTCACCTTCGCGCACGGTGAGGTTTGCGCCCGCACAGCCCAGCACCACGCCTGTCTTGTCGAGGATGGTGCTGCGCGAGGCCCCGCCATCCATCATGGCAATGGCTTCCGCCGTGTGCTGGCCAAACAGGATATCAACATTCTTGAAGGCGACCGCTGTTGTCATTTCTTGGCTCCCACGCGGGCGGCCAGCACGCGGTCGAGGATAATGGCGAGGATCACGATGGCGAGACCTGCCTCAATGCCGAGCGGGATATTGCGGTTGTTGAGGGCGCGGTTGACGGGGTTGCCGAGAGATGGCGCGCCGATGAGGGTGGCGATCACCACCATGGACAGCGACAGCATGATGCATTGGGTCAAGCCCGCCATGATGGTGGGGAGGGCGGCCGGTAATTCGACTTTCCACAACAATTGCCGCTTGGTGGCGCCAAAAGCCTCGCCCGCCTCCAGCATAGGTTTGGGAATGGAGGTAAGGCCCAGATACGTCATGCGCACCGGTGCCGGCATGGCAAAGATGATGGTGACGATAAGGGCGGGTGCAGCACCCAAACGGAAGAGAATGAGAATGGGAATGAGGTAAACGAAAGTCGGCATGGTCTGCATGAGGTCAAGGATGGGCCGGAGGGTAGACCACACTCGCGGCTTATGGGCCGCCCAAATGCCAAGC
>JANPDD010000107.1:0-1882 GCA_031431295.1 Hyphomicrobiales bacterium
CGCGAGCGTTGCGCTGCTGGTGGAACCCCACATCCAACAAGCCGAAATCGAGCATTCAAGGCGGGACCGGCCCAAGAGCATGGCCGTCCACGACATCCATCTGCGCGTTTTGCACAAGCTGGCAACCGAAATGGATACCGAACGGGCCGAGGCCTATGACTTGTTGCAGGAAGCCCTGAAGCTGGAACCGGAAAACCCCCAAATTCTGGCCCTGATTGTGAGTCTCATCGATTTTCGCAACACCCAGGGCAAGGGCCAGTTCAGCTCTGATGACAAAGAGAAGTGCGCCGAACTGGCCCATCTGGCCTTGCGTCACGCCAACGGCGACGCAACCGTCATGGCTCAGTGCGCCCTCGCCCTGCTGCAAACCGTCAAGGACTACGACCTGGGCATGGCGGTATTGCAGGCAGCGGTCGAAGCCAATCCAAATAACCTGAAGGTGGTCGTGAGGGCAGGAGTTGGGCATTTGCTGTGCGGCAGCACCGACCGTGCGCTCGCCTGTTTCCGGCGTGCCGATGAACTGAGCCCCAACGGTTTGCACGCGAACTACCACCTGACCGGAATTGCCCATGCCTACATGATCACCGGGGATTATGCGCTGGCACAGTCCTGGGCCATGCGCTCACTCGCCCATAATTCCAGCTACGATCCCACCTACTGGATGCTTGTGGCAAGTCACGCCCACCTCGGCCAGATGGATGAGGCACGGAAATTCTTGGGTGCGTTGCAGGCTCTTACGCCCCAGCTCACCGTGTCAAAGATCAGACTGGGTCAGGCCTCCAAGGACCCCGCACGTCTGGCGAACATACTCGAAGGGTTGAGATTGGCAGGATTGCCGGAAGTTTAGAGAGTATTTGGAAGTTTTTGGAACTCTTTGGCCGTTGCACAAAGACCCAAAAGGAAGAAGAGCAGATGGTGGCCCTCAGACGATCAAACCTGAGGAGAACCGCCATGACCACCACGCTCTCGATCACCAGCCGCAGCCAAGGCCAGATTTTTGGCGCAAAGCCCTCGCTTGAGAACATGGAGCGCCAATTGGAGGCTGACCCGATGACACGGTTCATGGCCAAACTTGTGCATGCCTTCGTTTTGCTCGCCTCAGGCTTTCACGCCGTTCACATCCCAATGCGCGGACTAAAAAGCAACGTGCTTCGGCCAGACATGCGGCACGGCTGAGGAAGCGCTGCTGTCATCCAGCCCAAAGGCCAGAGCGCGCAAACGCTCGGCCACGGCCAGTCTTCCCGCGTCATGGGGCAATGATGCATTTTCCACCGGCGCTCCGATGCTAACCCGCATGGCCCTGCCGAAGTGGCGCAGCGTTTCGCGGAAGAGAAGCGCAATGCGCAACGGATACCAGGTGGAACTGGCGACATGGAAAAGCGTGGAATTCTGGCCATGGAAAAACACAGGGACGATTTGCGTGCCAGGAACTGCTGCGAGCTTGGCGACAAAAGGATGCCAGGGCAGATCAAGTGCTGGACCTGCCAGCGGTTGCTGGCGCGTGGCAACACCGCCCGCCGGAAACAGGATGACACAATGGCCGTCCTTCAACCACTGCACCGTTTGCCTGCGGGTGCGGGCCGATCTTTGCCGGGCCTCAGGTGTTCGACCAAAATCAACCGGCAGAAGATAACGTTCCGCCTCCGGTGGCTGGCACAACAGGCTGTGGGTCATGATCTTGACGTCGGGGCGTGCCCGGGAAACGAGATCGCCAAGCGCCAGGCCATCCGCCACACCGAAGGGATGGTTGGCGACAACCAGCAGCGGCCCGTGGCGGGGTATGGTTGCATGGGCGGCAAGGTCAAAATCCAGTCCGATGTTGAGGGCGCGAATGCCGGCCGCGAAAATGTTGTCTCCGGAGTGTGGATTGGCGGCCCAGTCC
>JANPDD010000108.1:0-18065 GCA_031431295.1 Hyphomicrobiales bacterium
TTCGACGCCAAACCGGTCTGAAAAGACCAATAACGGCTCAAGGAGGAGCAAGAAATGACGAAACTAAAGGGCTTATTTATCGCAGCGATGCTCTCAACGGTCTCTACCGCCGCACTCGCGGAAGAACCATTGGATATCGCATTCACCGTTCATTCCGGCGCGTCCAACACCTTTTGGCAGGCGGTGCAAAAAGGCTTCGATGATGGTTGTGCCAAGGTCGCGGCCAAGTGTCAGATGGTCTATGTGCAGACTGATGGATCAGTGCAAGAGCAAGTCGCCAATATGGAAGCGGCGATTGCGCGCATCCCGGACGCGCTGATCACTTCTATCGTCGATAACGCGGCCTTTGATGATGTGATCAAGCGCGCCCGGGATGCGGGGATTATTGTGATAGCTTCGAACGTCGATGATCTGGAAGGGGCTGCAGGCAATGCGCGCCAGGCCTTTATTGGGCAGGGATTTGTTCCCGCGGGCTATTCGCTGGGGCAAGCACAGTCTGCCAACTTCCCGAAAGATGGTCCGATCAAGGTGCTGGTGGGCGTATCCGCACCCGGCCAGAACTGGTCTGAGGCCCGCGCCAAGGGTGTGATGAACTTCATGGACGATTATATCAAAGCCAATCCCGGCCGCGACATCAGCTATGAGCGCATCGATTCAGGTACCGATCTGGCCGTCGTCAGTGACCGTGTTGGCGCGTATCTGTCGGTTCATCCGGAAACCACGGCCTACTTCGACACGGGGTTCTGGCACGCTGGTGTTGCCCGCGTGCTGGCTGATCGGAAAATAGCACCTGGCAAAGTTCTGCTTGGTGGTTTTGACCTTGTGCCCGAAGTATTGGAACAGATGAAGGCGGGCTATGTTCAGGTCCAGGTCGACCAACAACCCTACATGCAGGGCTTCATGCCTGTGATGGAGGTCTATTTGTCCAAGACCATTGGTCTGGCACCATCCAATATCGATACCGGACAAGGCATCGTGACGCCTGACATGGTTGATGGCATCATGGAAAAATCGGCGATGGGTCTTCGCTAGACACGCACTTAAAATTGCCCCCGGCGCGTTCCCTGCGCGCCGGGATCTTTGAACAAGGAATTGATGCTTTATGCGCCGATTGCTAAAACTTGCACTGCAGAAACCCGAACTGGCCGCGAGCCTGCTGCTGATGCTGTTGGTTCTCTTCTTCCAGATCAAATCCAACATGATTTTCCTGACTTACGACAACCTGCGTGGCATGCTGGGCTTTCTTCCGGAAGTCGGACTGGTCGCCATCGGGGTTACACTTCTGATGATCTGCGGAGAGTTCGACCTGTCTGTCGGATCGGTCTTTGCCCTGATGCCAATGACAATGGCGGTGTTGATGGTTGCTGGGTGGGGTTTTTGGCCAGCAACCGCCGTGGGTCTCTTGCTCAGCGCCTTCATCGGATTCCTGAATGGCTGGATTACCATCAAATTCGAAATTCCGTCCTTCATCACGACCTTGGGCATGTTGTTCATGGCCCGCTCGATGACAGTCGTCGTGTCGGGTGGGTTTCCACCCCGGCTGAAGATGGAAAACATCCCTGAACATCTCTTCGTCAGTTACGTTGGCCCCTACGATATGTTCCGGGCGTCATTCCTTTGGTTTGTTGGCATTGCTTTGCTGATTGGGTTCTTGTTGGCTAAAACGAATTTCGGCAACTGGGTCCGATCCACTGGCGGCTTTCTGCCCGCAGCTGAAGCAATGGGCATCCCCACCAACAAGGTCAAGATCGCATGCTTCATGATCTGCTCGGTGCTTGCCGGTTTTGCCGGATTGATCCAGGTCCTGCGTCTTGGCTCTCCCCTGCCATCGATTGGCGAAGGCATGGAATTGCAAGCGGTGGCAGCTGCGGTGATTGGCGGTACTTCGCTTGCAGGCGGTATTGGATCAATTTTGGGTGGTGTCATTGGTGCAATGTTAATCCGGGTTATCGACAACGGCATGGTCATGTCGCAGGTCAACAGCAACTGGTTCAAGTTTGCCGTCGGCGCGCTCACCATCCTGGCCGTTGTCGGCAATTCATGGCTGCGCAAACGCGGTCGCGCGATGAAGGTGGAGACGGAGCGATGACACCGATAATCTCCGTCAAGAACCTGCACAAATGGTATTCCGGGGTCCATGCACTCAAGGGCGTTTCGCTGGATGTGATGTCGGGACAGGCGCTTGGTCTGGTCGGCGACAACGGGGCTGGTAAATCGACCCTGATCAATATCCTGTCGGGCCTACACCAACAGGACGACGGCGAGATTTTTGTTGAAGGAAAGCAGGCTGTAATTCACAACCCCAAAGACGCAATGGGACTGGGGATCGAGACAATTTATCAATACAACTCGATGGTCCCGATCATGTCAATCTCACGCAACATGTTCATCGGACGCGAGCCTTTGAAATGGTCATTTGGCGGATTTGGCATTCTGGACGAACGCAAGATGCGTGACGATTCCGTTGCCGCGATCGCCAATGTGGAACTGCATCTGCGCTCTCCGGATGCCCTTGTCGGCGAACTGTCGGGCGGTCAGCGTCAAGGCGTGGCCATTGCACGTGCCATGCATTTCAAGTCCAAGGTGATGATACTGGACGAACCAACCAATCACTTGTCAGTCAAGGAAACCGCTAAAGTGATCGGCTTTGTGCAAGGCCTGAAGAAGCAGGGCATTACCAGCATATTCATCAGCCACAACATGCACCACGTGTTCGCCTGCTGTGACCGCATTGTTGCTATGGCGTTGGGGCAGATTGTTTTGGACAAGCCTGTCGCAGAGACCTCGATTGAGGAAGTATCGGAGATGCTTTGAGACATGATCGTGCGGATGATTCGCATTCAGTCACGTGGGGTGGAATTATGGTGACAGCCGCAATTCCGGTCGGACAACGTGACTACAGTCTGGTTGGCGCTGATGGACGCCGCGCCTTGGAAATCGGCTTGGCGTCTGCCGAATGGTATCATTCCGACGTCCCCCGGCATGTGATGAAAGAACTGATGCAACGCAGCGACGGACCTGCGCTGCGGGACACGGTGATGTGGTTCATTTTGCTGTTCGGTTCTGCTGCCGGCGGTATCTACTTCTGGGGCAACTGGAGCGCGGTGTCGTTCTTTTTCGTTTACGGCCTGATCTACGGTTCTTCGTGTGACAGCCGCTGGCATGAATGTGGTCACGGAACAGCCTTTAGGACGGTGTGGATGAATCGCGTGATCTACGAAATCGCAAGCTTCATGGTCATACGAAACCCGGTGACCTGGCGCTGGAGCCATGCGCGCCACCACACCGACACTTACATCGTTGGGCGTGATGCCGAGATCGCCTGGATGCGCCCGCCAAAAACGGTGTCGGCGGTTCTGGCGTTTTTTGATGTCATTGGTGCATTTCGATCACTCAAGATCCTGGCGCAAAATGCGGCGGGAATTCTGTCACCTGATGAGATGGACTTCATCCCCAAATCCGACTGGCCGAAGGCAATTCTTGCTGCACGGGTACATATGGCAATTTATGCCGCAACGGTTTTCACAGCCCTGGCATTGTGGTCCTGGCTGCCTTTGATGATGATCGGCTTGCCACGGATCTATGGCTGCTGGCACATGGTGATGTGCGGACACCTGCAACATGCGGGGCTTGCCGACAATGTGCTGGATCACCGCCTGAACAGTCGCACTGTCTATATGAATCCGATCAGCCGCTACATCTATTGGAACATGAATTACCATGTCGAACATCACTTGTTCCCGATGGTGCCTTACCACGCTCTGCCGCGTCTGCACGCGTTGATCAAAGACGATCTTCCGCCACCGAATAGGTCGATCCTGAATGCTTACCGCGAGGTCGTTGCGTCGCTCCGGCAACAGAAGCTTGACCCTGAATATGCCTACCGCAAAGAGCTTCCTGCAACAGCGAGGCCCTACCGTGACGAGTTTCACCGTCTGAACATTGCACAACCCGGCGCTTGATACAGGAACTCAAGATGGCAAACCTGCAAGGAACAACGGAGGATCGTGAGCAATGAAGCGCAACTACAGCCTCGACGGAGAGAGCACGCAGTTTGCCATTGAACATGGGCTTGCCTCTGCCGAGTGGTATCATACTGACGTGCCGCGTGCCAAAATGAAGGAACTCATGCAGCGCTCCGATGGGCCTGCAATCAGGGACACAGTCCTTTGGCTCTTCCTGATTGCTGCATCCCTTGCAAGCGGCGTCTATTACTGGGGAAGCTGGTGGTGTGTGCCGTTCTTCTTCGTCTACGGCACGCTCTATGGTTCATCGAGCGACGCCCGCTGGCATGAGATGGGGCACGGCACAGCCTTCAAGACACAGTGGATGAATGATGTCATCTACCAGATTGCGAGTTTCATGATCATGCGCAATCCGGTGACCTGGCGCTGGAGCCATGCCCGCCACCACACGGACACGATCATTGTGGGGCGTGATGTGGAAATTGCCCTGATGCGTCCACCGGCCTTGTTGAAATGGGTGTTGAACTATGTTGGTATTGTGGACGGCTATCTTTCACTCAAGACCCTTGTCCGCAATGCATTCGGTGTTCTCACAGGTGATGAGAAAGACTTCATCCCTGAAGCTGAGCGACCAAAAGTCGTTTCCGTGGCGCGTTTCCACGTCGCCATCTATGTTTTGACACTGGCCGCCGCCCTGTATTTTTGGTCGTGGTTGCCCTTGATGATCATTGGTCTGCCAAGGCTCTATGGCGCGTGGCACAATGTGTTGGTCGGTCTGTTGCAGCATGGAGGGCTCGCCGACAATGTGCTTGACCACCGATTGAACTGCCGCACGGTCTATATGAATCCGATCAGCCGGTTTCTCTACATGAACATGAACTATCATGTGGAGCACCACATGTTTCCCATGGTTCCGTTCCATGCGCTTCCCAGATTGCACGAACTGATCAAACACGATCTTCCCGCACCGAACACATCGATATGGGACGGCTATAGGGAGATGGTACAGGCTTTGCTCCGGCAGCTGCGCCATGAGGACTACTTCATCAAGCGCGAGTTGCCCCCAACAGCCAAGCCCTATCGCGAAATTCGTGTCGTTGCCGCAGAGTAATGGAGACTGACCCATGACGCGAAAGAAGCCAACCATTGCTGACCTGCGTGCCCTGAAAGGCAGGGGGCAGCTCACGATGCTGCGGATTTTTACAGTTGACGAGGCAGAGGCTGCCGAAATGGCCGGGATCAATATTGTATCGCTTCCTGCCGAACTCCTAACGCATCCCCGATACAGGCAAGTCGCACCAACATTGTTTTCAATGACCGGCATGACGCACCTTGAGTATGGCACGCGTGATGACTATCGGCGCTTTGCTGTGCGGGTGCTCGAGGCTGGAGCAGACGCCGTCTACTGCAGTGGCGGCCTCGAAACCGTAAGGTTTCTGGCTGAAGACCACATTCCAGTTGTTGGTCACGTGGGTCTGGTGCCGTCGCGTGCGACATGGACGGGAGGTTTCCGTGCGGTGGGCAAAACCGCTGACGCGGCGGTTGGGCTGTTTGAGGAATGCGAGGCCTACGAAGCTGCAGGTGCTTTTGCCGTTGAAATTGAGGTCGTGCCAGTGGAAGTTGCCGCCGAAATCAGCAAGCGGCTCAAACTGCTGTTGTGGTCGATGGGAGCTGGTTCTGGCTGTGACGCACAGTATCTCTTCGCCGAAGACATACTCGGAACCAATCGCGGACATATGCCGCGGCACGCCAAAGTCTATCGGAATTTTGCAGCGGAACTTGACCGGTTGCAGGCCGAGCGCATTAAGGCGTTTTCGGAATTCCGCGCTGATGTTGCAACTGGTAGGTTTCCCGAGGACAAGCACATCTTGCACATGGACAAGGAAGAACATAAAGTTTTTCTGAAGGCGATTGCAAGATGAGCAAGTCCTGCGCATTTGATTTTTCTTCCGCACATGTCCTTGTGGTTGGAGCCAGCAAGGCCGGCATTGGTGCGGCTATTGCACGCGCTTTTCAAGATGCAGGCGCTTCCGTTTCGATCACGGGTGCCGAGCCCGAACCTGCGGCGGAAGACAGAGCGCGATTTGCCTACACGCAACTCGATGTGACGGATCTTGATGCAGTCAGGGCGCTTGCTGCAAGGACGGAACGGCTGGATATTCTCGTCAACTGTGCCGCCATTACCTCGCGTGGCGAAGAAATGGCACCGGCCTTTTTTGAGCGTGTCGTTGATGTCAATCTGTTTGGAACATTCCGCACAGCTGAGGCCTTCCATTCCCGCCTGAAAGCGCAAAGGGGCGTGTTGATCAACATTTCTTCGATGTATGCCAGCTTCGGCAGCCCGCAAAATCCGGCCTATGGTGCGAGCAAGGCAGCGGTTGCCCAACTCACAAAGTCACTGGCCATTGCCTGGGCGCCTGATGGTATTCGTGTCAACGCTGTGGCTCCCGGATTTATCGTCACGGAACAATCCGCCAAGAGCCGCACTGACCCACACCATGTTGCAGCCGTCAATTTACGAACTCCCATGGGACGGTGGGGAGAGCCTGCGGACATTGCAGGACCAGTCTTGTTTCTGGCGTCCAACCAGGCGGGCTTCATGACAGGGACATGCCTTGCCATTGATGGAGGATATTCGGTGTCATGATTGGTGCAGCGGTTATTGGAACAGGCTTCATTGGCGCTGTGCATATTGGCGCGCTGCGTCGGCTTGGTATCGAAGTTGTAGGTGTGTTGGGATCAAGTGCTGCGCGCGGCGCGGAAAGAGCATCCGCACTCGGTGTGAACAAATCCTATGACACTCTCGAGCAATTGTTGGCTGATCCAAAGGTGCAAGTTGTCCATGTCACTTCGCCCAACAAGGCGCACTATCCGCAAGTGAAGCAAGTTCTCGCAGCAGGCCGCCATGTGGTGTGTGAAAAACCCCTTGCAATGACATCTGCCCAGTCTGCTGAAATGTTGGCCATGGCCACTGCGACGGGCCTTGTCGCCGCCGTTTGCTACGTGATTCGCTTCTATCCGCTGAACCATCAGGCCCGCGGCATGGTGGTGAATGGCGAATTCGGCGACATTCGTTTGATCTCAGGATACTTCCATCAGGATTGGCTCGCCAAGCCCACAGATTGGAACTGGCGGTTGGAGCCGGAAGAAGGTGGTGAGCTTCGTTCCGTGGGCGATATCGGCACCCATTGGCTTGATCTTACAAGCTTCATCACGGGGTTGCGGGCCACCGAAGTGATGGCTGAACTATCGACCTTCATCAAAGAGCGCGAGAGACCTCTCGGACCCGTTGAAACGTTTGCGAAGACAAGCGGACAGAAAACCGAACGGCGCAAGATTCTGACTGATGATGTTTCAACGATTCTCCTGCGTTACCCCAACGGTGCGCGCGGTGTGATGTCCACCAGCCAGCTGAGTTTTGGTAAAAAATGTGCCCTGCACTGGGATATCACCGGCTCGGAAGTCAGTGCCACATGGCACATGGAAAATCCGGAGCAATTGTGGATCGGCAGGCGTGACCAGCCGAACCAAATTCTGCTACGAGATCCAGGTTTAATGAACCCCCTGGGTGGATCTGCTGCAAGTCTGCCTGGTGGTCATGCCGAAGGCTATGCCGACAGCTTTTTTGCCTTTTTCCGACAAGTCTATGGTGACGTTGCCAAGGGTAAACGCCAGGTTTCATCAACCTATGCCACCGTTGACGATGGCCACTATGAAATGCAATTCTGTGATGCGGTTCTCAAGAGTGCAAAGACAGGCACCTGGACCAAACTGAGCAGCATCTAGGGCTGGCGAAGGGAAAAATGAAACTCGGCATACTCACAGCACCTTTCGCAGATACCAAACTGACTGACGTTGCCGATTGGGCCGCGTCCAAGGGCTTCACCACAATCGAAATCGCCTGTTGGCCCGCAGGTAGCGGCGAAGCGCGGCGCTATGCCGGAACATCTCATATCAAAGTTGACGGTTTGTCGAAAGCGCAAGCCAGCGAGATTGCAGCGGCGATGACGGACAAAGGCCTCACCATTTCCGGGCTTGGATACTATCCCAATCCGCTGCACGCCGATGCGGCACACCGCGACATGGTGATTGGCCATCTCAAGAAAGTCATCACTGCAGCTGGGTTGATGAATGTTTCTGTGGTCAACACCTTTTTGGGTGGCGACCGCACATTGACGGTTGACGAAAACTGGCAGCGGGCCATAAAAATCTTTCCGGACATTGTCAAACATGCCCATGACACTGGCGTAACACTTGCCTTTGAAAATTGCCCGATGATCTTTTCAAAGGACGAATGGCCGGGCGGCCACAACATCGCTTATTCACCCAAAATCTGGCGGCGCATTTTCGAGGCCTGGGGCGGTCGCGTCGGCATGAACTATGATCCCAGCCATTTGGTTTGGCAGATGATCGACAATGTGCGCTTCATCAGGGAATTTGGTTCGCGCATGGTGCATGTCCATGCCAAGGACCTGATGATTGACCATGACGGCCTTTATGAAAATGGCATCATGTCCGCCGGCATCGGATGGCAAGTGCCCCGCGTGCCGGGCCTCGGCGACATCAATTGGGCGGATATTTTTGCTGGACTCTATCGTGTGGGATACGATGGATCCATCATCATCGAACACGAAGACCGAACGTTTGAAGGAACAGACGAAAAGGTAAAGAGGGGATTCCTGTTGGCGCGGGATGTCTTGAGCCCCTTCGTGAAGTAATGCGCCATGGCAAGAGAAGCATAAACCAAACAGGAGTACTAAAATGAAAAAGTTGTTGTTGGGATCGGTCGCAATGCTTTTGGCCACCAGTCTTTCAGGACTGGCCCATGCCGAAGGCTACAAGATCGGCATTTCAAACACCGTGCAAGGCAATGGCTGGCGCGAAGAAATGGTTTGCGCCATGAAGGCCGAAGCCCTTGCTTCGGGCAAAGTCGCCTCGTTGAACATCGCGCACCGCAATACTGACGCGGTTGGTCAGCTCGAAGACATTCGTAACCTCATTCAGGCTGGCGTTAACGCCATCGTCGTGAACCCTGCCAATGCTGAAGGCATCAATGCTGCGATCAAGGAAGCCACGGACAAGGGCATCGTTGTCGTTGCTGTTGACCAGGCGGTGACCGAGCCATCGGCCTACATCCTGTCCAACAACCAGGAACAATATGCCTACCTTGGCGCCAAGTGGTTGTTTGAACAATTGGGTGGCAAAGGTGCGGTCGTCTATATGCGTGGTGCCGCCGGCGCTGGCGCTGACAATGATCGCGACAAAGGCTTCAAGCGCGCCATGGCTGAGTTCCCTGGCATCACAGTGCTGAAGGAAGTTTTCACCGGTTGGCAGCAGGATCAAGGCAAGCAACAGATCAATGATATCATTGCCTCAGGCGCAAAATTTGACGGCGTCTGGACCTCAGGCATTGATAACGTGATTGTTGACGCTTTCACGGAAGCGGGCGCTCCGTTGGTGCCGATTGTTGGCGCAGACAACGCAGGCTTCGTTGCCCAACTCGCGAAAGTCGAAGGCCTCAAAGGTGCAGCCGTCACAAACCCAGGCTCTGTTGGTGGTGCTGGTGTTGCACTTGCGATCCAGATTTTGGATGGCAAGAAGCCGGCCGCGCAGACCGTGCTCGTCGATCCTGTAGTGTGGGACAACACATCTGACGCTGGCAAGGCTTTGATTGCAGCTGGACAGAATCCAAAACTCAGCCCGGAGTGGCCTGTGAGTGTCTCCATCCCTGGTTGGACGACCTACAGCATGGATCAGATCATCGCCTGCAAAGGCCCTGGTGAATAATGGGACTGGGCTCCCGGCGAAATCCGGGAGCCCGTTTTTCTTGCAGAGTTGAATTGAAGTGACAGGGACTGACTTCGAAGCGCCAGTGCTCGATGCCACTGGTGTATCCAAACGTTTTGGCGCCGTGATCGCCTTGCGCAATGCGTCGTTGCGTGTAGGCCGCGGAGAGATTGTCGCGCTCATGGGTGCAAATGGCGCGGGCAAATCGACCTTCGTGAAAATCCTGACAGGCGTCTTGAAGCCTGACAGCGGTCACGTCCGCATTCGCGGCACGGAAGTGCACGTGGGTTCGCCAGCCGAAGCGCGTCGAACCGGTCTTGTGCCGGTCTATCAAGAATCATCACTCATCCCGGATTTGAGTATCGAAGACAATCTTCGACTTGGCAGCACTCCTCTCGACACATTTCAGAAATGGGTGCACAAATTGGGGATTGGCGATGTCGATCTTGAGGAAATCGTTGGCCGTCTGCCACTCGCTGCATTGCGTATTCTCGACCTCGCCCGCGCCCTTGCAAGCAAGCCCGATGTGTTGCTGCTCGACGAAATGACAGCCGCCTTGCCAACGGATCTGGTCCAACGCGTACTGGATGTTGTGCGCCAGCAGGCCAATGACGGTTGCTCAGTCATTTACATTTCGCATCGCTTTACCGAAATCGCGAGAATTTGCGACCGTGCAACGATTTTACGCGATGGAGCTACGGTAGGCGACATCGCCATTGAACCTGGCATGGAAGATCGCGCGGTTGAGCTGATGCTGGGCAGTGCCATCGCACCGGCGCAGGTGTCGGCACGCAATACGCAACGATTGACAACTGTTGCAACACCCCGGTTGCGGGTGCGCAATCTTAAAACAGGGACACGACTTGTCGACGTCTCGCTGGATCTTTTTGCGGGTGAGGTTCTCGGCGTTGTGGCGCTGGAAGGGCAAGGCCAGGATGAACTCTTTGAGTCCCTTGCAGGTGAACGAAGGCCTGCAGGCGGCACAATCGAAATTGATGGTGAGTTCGTTTCATTCCACCATCCAGCCGATGCCGTTGCAAAAGGTGTCACGCTCGTGCCGGGTGACCGCGCACAAGCCTTGGCCATGTCACGCTCGGTGCACGAAAACATTGCGATCCCCCAGTTGGCTCGCCTGAAACATTGGGGTGCAATTGCGATGGGAGCGGAAGCACATCGTGTCGATGCCGCCGTTGAACGGATGCAAATTGATACCCGTGCCCAGGGCGAAGTGCGCCGCCTGTCTGGTGGCAATCAGCAAAAGGTGACCATCGCGCGGTGGATTGCACACGGGGTTAAAACGCTTTTGCTGCTCGATCCCACCCGCGGCATTGACTTGCGAACGAAACGCCAGATTTATGGTTTGGTGCGCGAGCTTTCGTCGCAAGGTGCCGCAATCCTGTTCTACACGTCTGAACTGAATGAAATCCAGCAAGCCTGTGATCGTGCTGTTGTCATTTTCAATGGCCGCGTCGTCGAAATCATTGAAGCCGGGGATGCAACAGAGCAAAATCTGTTGCGCGCGGCCTATGGTCTCACCGACAAGGAACTGGCGCGCGCATGACCCGCTACATCTCCAAAAATGGATGGACTTTGGGGTTGGCCGCAACGCTGGCGCTGCTGCTTCTCGTTACCAAACTGGGGCAGGCCGACTTTGGCACGTCAGGCCTCGACGCACTTTCGAGAGCGGCATTGCCATTTGCCCTGGCCACCGTTGGCATGACGATTGTCGTCATTGCGGGTGGCATTGATCTGTCAATTGCCGCGATGATGGCGGTTGCCAGTGTTACGGCAGCCGTTTTGATGAATGGCGCAAGCGATGCTCAGTCGGTCTTGGTGGTTGCCGCGGTGTTGGCACTTGGCCTTGCAATGGGCGCATTGAATGGCGCACTCATTGTGCTGACACGGGTTCCCGATATTGTCGTTACGCTGGCCATGCTGTTTGTCTGGCAAGGTGTTGCCTTGCTCATACTCAATGCACCCGGTGGAGCGGCCGCACCTTGGTTTCGCAACTTGATTGTGGGCGGGGTTGCAATACCGGGCATTCCCACTGCTTTGACAGAGTGGTTGCCAAAGGCCGTCGTGCTCCTGACATTCTGTGTTGCGCCCATTTGGGTTCCAATCAGACGATCGAAACTTGGACTCATGTTCTATGCAATTGGAAGCAATACTTTGGCGGCGTTCCGGTCAGGAGTGCCCGTGGGGTCTGTTCGTATTGCGGCCTATTCTCTGGCAGGCCTTTTCGCGGCATTGGGTGGTCTCTCCGTGACAATGAGCACGGGCATTGGTGAACCCATTCCAGGTCCCTATTTACTGGCGAGTGTTGCCGCCGTCGTCTTGGGTGGTGTAGCCCTCGGCGGTGGGCGCGGTGGAATACTGGGGCCCATTCTTGCCGTATTCATTTTGCGTTTGGTGCGGCTTGATCTCACGCTTCTGTCCGTCGACCCCAATGTCACGACAATCATTGAAGGCGTGATTATGGTTGTCGTCGTTATGGTTGGCGCTGTGTTGACGATGAGGACGCAGAAGCAATGACCATGACCGGCCAACAGTCCCACGCTTTGCAACGCTTGCGCCAAATCATGAGTGGAAATCCGCTGGCGCTTCTCATCGTTCTTCTCCTTGTGCTTGTAGGCATTCTCGAATTCCTGCAGCCGGGAATCGTCAATCCGCGTTGGCTCGGCAACATGGTGAAATTCGCAATTCCCCTTGCCATGCTGGCGGCCTGCCAAACGATGACCATGTACACAGGCGGCATTGATCTTTCGGTTGGCACAGTTGCAACCATCGCAGCTTTTACGACAGCAACACTCAGCCCGCACCTGGGCGTGTCCGCCGCGATCCTCGTCGCTTTGGGCTGCGCGCTGGCTGTTGGTCTCGTCAATGGTTTTGGCATTGCCATCTGCCGTGTGCATCCACTGATCATGACCTTGGGAGCAGGCCTCATCAGCATGGGCTGTCTTCTCGTCTATCAGCGCTATGTCATTTCCACAGGTACAGAAATACCTGC
Organism: Hyphomicrobiales bacterium; assembly: GCA_031431295.1. Lineage (GTDB taxonomy): Bacteria > Pseudomonadota > Alphaproteobacteria > Rhizobiales > Aestuariivirgaceae > Aestuariivirga. The sequence continues at coordinate 12,760 of JANPDD010000108.1, forward strand.
ATTTCTCATCTGGCTTGGCACGGGGCGTACGTGGAATTTGCCCAACGGTTTGGTGCTATTCGTCCCTTTCGCCGTTTTGCTGCTTTGGGCTCAAACGCATACGGGGTTTGGGCGATTGCTCTATGCAGTGGGGTCCAACGAAAAGGCAGCACGGCTTTCGGGCGTGAGAGTCTGGCAAGTTCATCTCGCTCTCTATTCGCTCTCAAGCTTCATCGCTGGCATCACGGGTCTACTGTATCTCGGTCTTGTCAAAACACCTTCGCTCTCTTTGGCCTTGCCGCTTGATCTGCCTTCGGTTGCCGCTGCCGTCGTGGGTGGCACATCAATCTTTGGTGGTCGTGGTGGCTATGGCGGCACCATTGTCGGCGCGCTGATTCTTTCGGTGTTGGCGACCATGCTGACACTGCTGCAAATGCCTGAAGGTGCTCGCCGTATCATTTTTGGCCTGATCATACTCTTTGTCACGGCCATCTACGTTCGTTTGCAGGAGACGGGTTGAACGATGGCCAAGTTTCGCGTTGTTGGAATAAGCTTTGATCACATGCACATGGGTGATCTCTTGCGTCTGGTGCACAATCACCCGGAAGCGGAGATCGCGGGCATTTTTGATCCTGACCGCAGCAAGATGGCGGACGCGATCAGGAATTTTGAGATCCCGCCAGGAAAGGTGTTCACTGACTTTGATCAGTGCATGAGGTCCACCAAGCCCGACCTTGCCATTCTTTGTGCGGCGACGGCTGAGCATGCGACATACACCGAAAAGCTCGCAACCTATGGCGTGCATGTATTTGTGGAGAAACCCTTCGCGGCGTCGGTCGCTCACGCGCGCCGCATGATTGCGGCCATGAAACCCACAAAAAAACTGCTCGCCATCAACTGGCCTTTGGCGTGGGTTGAGAGTCACGTCACAGCCAAGCGGCTGATTGATGAAGGCAAAATTGGAAAGCTGATCGAGTTCCATTCATATGGCGGCAACCGCGGGCCACTCTATCATGCAGCTGACAAAATTGAGGTCACACCGGAGGACGTGGAACGGCAGAAACTGGATTCCTGGTGGTATAAGAAAGCCTCTGGCGGTGGCAGCCTGCTGGACTATCTGGGTTATGGCGCAACGCTCGGCACTTGGTATCGAGGTGGTGAAGCGCCAATTGAGGTGACATGCATCGTTGATCAGACTCCTGGCATAGAAGTTGATCAGCAATCGGTCTCCGTGTGCCGTTATGCTTCGGGCCTTTCGAAAATGGAAACCCGCTGGGGCACCTTTACGGATCCTTGGACCATTCAGCCCCAGCCCACCTGTGGTTTCACCTTTGTCGGCACCCAAGGCACTGTCATCAGCCTCGATTACGCCACCCATCTCACGGTTCAAACGCGCAGCGAACCAAAGCCCACACTGGTCCCCGTTGATCCACTGCCTGTTGGACGGCGAAACGCCATTGAATATGTTTTGGGATGCATCGCAAGGGGCGAAAAAATTACCGGCCCACTTGATCCTGAGCTTTGCCTCACAGCACAACGGCTTGTTGATACCGCAGCACAATCAGCTCAGGAGAAAAAAACCTTGGCGTTAGTGCCATAGACTCAATCCTGACAGGCGTGGCAATCCACGAAGCGCTGCGGATTGCCGGGCTCACACGTGTATTTGGACAATCTTCGCAGGTGGGCGCGTAATGCCAGCTCCTGGCCCATCGCGTCAAATTTCGCAAAAGCGGGACTAAAAAGAGACCAAGCCTTGGAGGGATTTCAGCTAAGTCCTTGAAAAGGATGGTGGGCGCAGTAGGACTCGAACCTACGACCCGCTGATTAAGAGTCAGCTGCTCTACCACCTGAGCTATGCGCCCATCCTTTGGTGAATGCACCCGGCGGCGGCGACAAAATACCCGCCTCTCCGGAACCGGCGTGGCTTACGCTCCCGCCATTTCCAATGCAAGGCATAAAGAGCCCCGCCAGCGGCCCTGACCTTCGCTGCTGTCCCTGCTCCGGAAAGCATGCTAGGGTTGCCTGCACCCGGGGTGTTTCTTGATTGCGGAGGCTGAGATGGCTTCGACTGACTGGATGATACGCGGTCCTGAGATTGCGTCATGCAATTGCAACTATGGTTGCCCCTGTCAGTTCAATTCCCTGCCTTCTGACGGCACCTGCCGGGCCGCCGCTTGGCCCGGTGCCATACATCAGGGCCACGGCGAAATCCTGCCGATCGTTGATGAACGCGCCAGCGCCGAACAGCGGGAAGCCCTGCTCAAGATCATGTCCGACGGGCCGATCAAGCTCCAAACCAGCGGCCGTCACGCCCATCTGGCCATGCTGCATTTGACCGGGCAAGGCATCGTCCACTAGGGCAACGGGCGAGCACGTGGCATCACTTGCGAAGCGAAAGTTGCTCCAGATTCAATATGCTACAGCAACTTTTCTGCGTTCAATTGAACGCAGGTTGCTGTAGGTACCCCTGCCTGTGTTTGAGTATTTCGCGAAGAACGAACGCTGGATCGTGTTGACGGGGCTTGCGCTCGTCGCGGTGGCAGGTCTCGCTCTCACGCTGCACATGGGCGACGTGTTGATGATGTCGTCTCCTTCCCCTGCGGGTACGACTGCCTATGCAGTGTTGCTGTTCGCCATGTGGTGGGCGATGATGATGGCCATGATGCTGCCGACCGCGGCACCCGCCATTCTCACCTTTGCCGCCATCAGCCGCAAATTCGCCGCCAAATCGAACGCGACCACCTCGCTTTCAGCCTTTGTGGCAGGCTATGCCGCCATTTGGACTGCATTTTCGGCCGTCGCCGTCGCCCTGCAGATGGCTGTCAGTCCGGTCATTGAACTTTCCATGATGATGGCGGTGACCAGTGCCGTTCTGGGTGGCGGCCTGCTCATCGCGGCGGGCCTTTATCAAATGTCACCGCTCAAACTGGCCTGCCTGCGCAAATGCCAGATGCCGCTCATGTATTTTTCCCACCATTGGCGAAAAGGCATCGGCGGCGCCTGGCGCATGGGGTTGTCGCATGGCGTCTATTGCCTGGGCTGCTGCTGGGTGCTGATGGGCCTCTTGTTTTATGGCGGCATCATGGAGCTGCGCTGGATTGTCGGGCTGGCGATCTACGTGGCCATTGAAAAGCTGGCACCACCGAAATTCATGCTGAGCCATCTCACCGGTGTGGTGCTGGTCGGCTGGGGCGGATGGACAATCTTCGAGGCGCTGCGCTGAAGGCGAACGGAAAAACCAGAAACAAAAAAGGCCGCCATCGCTGGCGGCCTTCGCATTTGGGATCGAAGCGCGTTCAACCGTTGCCGGTTTCGTCAGCCACGCGTTCGGCTTCGGCTTCCTCGAACAGGGCCTCGGCGGCGGCGCGGACTTCAGCACGGTCCGAGGCGGGTCCGGTGAGAACGTCGCCACGCGATTGGGCTGCTGCTTCGTCAGCGGTACGGGCGACGTTGACCATCACCTTTACCGTCACTTCCGGATGCAGCGACACATCAACCGTGTACACACCGATGGTCTTGATCGGCGTGTTGAGTTCCACATTGTTGCGGTGCACGGCAACACCCGTTGCGGCAGAGGCCGCATCGGCGATGTCGCGGGGCGAAACAGAACCATAGAGCTGGCCCGATTCACCGGCCTGGCGGATGATGACAAAGGACTTGCCATCAACCTTCTTGGCGTCGGCTTCGGATTTGCCGCGCGCATCGGCGTTGCGGCTTTCCAGCGAGGCGCGTTGGGTTTCAAACTTGGCCCGGTTTGCTTCGTTGGCGCGCAGTGCCTTGCCGCGGGGAAGCAGGAAGTTGCGGGCATAGCCCTGCTTCACCTTCACCACTTCGCCCATGAGGCCGAGCTTTGAGACACGTTCGAGAAGAATGACGTCCATGATGGGTTCCTCCTCAGCCGATCACATAGGGCAGAAGCCCCAGGAAACGGGCGCGCTTGATGGCGCGGGCGAGTTCGCGCTGCTTCTTCGTTGAAACAGCCGAAATGCGGGCGGGAATGATCTTGCCGCGCTCGGAAATGTAGCGTTGCAACATGCGCACATCCTTGTAGTCGATCTTGGGCGCGTTGGGACCGGTGAAGGGGCACGACTTCCGGCGGCGGAAGAAGGGCCTGCGGGCTTGCTGTTCGGCCATCAGTTGAACCCCTCTACGACTTCGTCATCGTCACGGCGGCGGTCATCGCGGCGGCGCATCTGGGCGGAAGGTCCTGCTTCCAGTTCCTCGACCGCGATGGTCATGAAGCGGATCACGTCTTCCGAGATCGCCATCTGGCGTTCCATTTCGGACACGGCGGCCGAGGGGCCGTCAATGTTCAGAAGCGTGAAATGCGCCTTGCGGTTTTTCTTGATGCGATAGGTGAGCGACTTGATGCCCCAGTTCTCAACCTTCTCGACCTTGCCCCCGCCAGCGGCGATGACACCTTTGTATTGTTCGACCAGCGTGTCGACCTGCGCTGGCGTTGCGTCCTGTCGAACCAGGAACACATGTTCATAGAAACCCGTGGTCTGAGCCATGGAAACCCTTTCTTGTTTCAGTCAAATCCAGCAGCACCGGCGCAAAGCCTCCCTCAAACCATCGGAAAGAAAGGTTTGAAAGACCGGTCCTGAGAAGAGCGGAGACACGGGAAAACGGGAACTTTCGAACCCTGACTTTTTGATTTCTCAAGAAGTTTTTCCGTTCAGCCACCAGCCTGTGCTGCGGACGTGGGGGGCTTATGGCGGACAGGGGTGGGAAAGGCAAGGGCGGGCCGACAGGGCTGATTCTCCCCTATGTTTTTGCAATGTCCGGGCGTAGCGTGGCGCACAGTCCAGCCGACTGCCAAGTCAAACCCTGAATTGCAGATGCTTGTCGCTGAATGAACCGCAATTTCGGCGTCCTGCATCACCGGGCATTTCAAGTCTTTTTGGAAGGATGCAAGATGAAACGTCGCAGCCGAAATTCCGCCGCACGTCTCGGCAAATTTACCACGGGAGCCCTTGTCGCCATGGCATTTTGCGGTGCCGCCCAAGCCGCATGCCCGCAATGGAATCTGAATGGCGATTGGAACATTGTGCAGTCGAACGACACGGTTGCGCCCTTCAGATTTCATCAGGAAGGGAAATTTCTCAAGGGAACAGCCGCTGTCAGCCACACCTACGAAGAGGATTGCATTGGCGTTGGCTGCGACACCCATGTCGAATCTGACACCGCCACCGTCGACGGTGAAATCAATGGTGATTCAATTGAATTCACGGCCTATTGGAGCAAGGGGCCGATCGGGCACTACGAAGGGACCATCAACGACCGGGGGCGGCTGAAAGGCACAGGCTACGAAAGGCGGGCGCCTG
>JANPDD010000109.1:0-7134 GCA_031431295.1 Hyphomicrobiales bacterium
GGGCATAGGCGTATGGATCGGCTTTGAGCTTCGGCAGCATTTCCTTGGTGGCAATGGAATAAGGCACGGTCCAGGTCGGGTTCAGTTCAATGAATTCAAGCTCGTCGGAGAACTCCGGTGTCTGGGTTGCAACCGCGCCCACAACAACATTCATGCGTTCGCGCTCGTTTGTACCCTGGACCCATTCAACCTCGAAGCCCGCGATGTTGACGAGGAAATGCTCCTCCCCCAGCGTGTCCGGCATCCAGCGCCAGCGTTCCATGTTGAGGATGATCTGGCGCGCGCGGTCCTCGGGCCTGACGTTGAGGGCCGCCAGGGTCTGCTTGCCGAGCAGGCCTTGCGCCTCAAGGCCGTGGCGCAGCTGGAATTTTTTGACAGCCCCGGTCAAAGCCGCATCATAGGCCAAGGACGATGATGCCGCCCCGTCATAGTCGCCGGTGAAAGCCAGGAGACTGCGGACCTTTGGCACACGCGGATCACTGCCACCGGGCTTCAGATTGCCGCCCGGATCAATCTGCGGCCATTCCAACCCTTCGTTGATGAAAAGCGCATAGGCGCGCAGCATGCGCTTCAGCATCTTGTAGTGGTTGTTGCGCGGCTCGAACAGTGAAGGTGCCTTGCCCGCGTCTGGTTGCTTGCCCATCTCCGTCAGGACGCGCAGGGCATCGATGGTCTTGCGGTTGCGGAACAGGTTGGGATCAACCTTTTGCGGCGTCACCCGGCCGATTTTCAGGTCTGAGGCATAGGCCACAAAGAAGGCCGAAAAGTAAAGTTCCGCATCGGCGCCGTCGGACGCATCACCATTTTCCGCGGCGTCGGCAACTTTGCGCAGTTGCTCGATCGGATAGGCCTCAGGATCCAGGCCATCAAAATTGGCGCTGCGCAGGCGCTGCAAAAACTGCTGCATGCGGCCTGTACCCACCCAATAGGTTTGTGCGCCTGATTTCAGGTAGTGGGCTTCCAGTGCTGCACGCAGGCGCTCCACCGGCAAGGGCAGGCGCTCGCCGGATGAGAGAAGGTCTGTGACGGCGGACTGGACCGCAGAAGATGGGGCCGCTGCCTGCAGGGATGAAGACCAGCCTGACACGGCGGCCAGGGGGACCAGGATCAGGGTTGCGGCAACCACAACATGCCGCACAAGCTTCACCATGTGTCCTCCCGTGTAGCGCGCGTCCCGGCGGGACCACCCGCCGAATAGGACTCGCGCAAAATCCATTTGCTGGAGCATGTCCCCGTCGCCAAACCGCTTCACACTTTGGCGGGACATGCTCTGCCTGATGACAGAATCACGCATAGCACGATGCTTACACGTTGAGCAGCAAGTATTCCCGTTCCCAGGACGAGATGACGCGACGGAAATGCTGCATCTCTTCGAATTTCACGTCCTGGTAGGCTTCGACAAACTTTGCGCCCAGCACCTGTTTCAGGGGTTTGGTGTAGTTCAGCTTGTCGAGCGCCTCATCAAGATTGATCGGCAGCGTGTGGGCGTAGCGGTAGGCCGAGCCTTCAACGGGTTCCGATGGCTTGATCCGTTCCGTCATGCCGAGATAGCCGCAGGCCAGCGAAGCCGCAAAAGCAAGATAGGGATTGGCGTCCGCTCCCGGCACGCGGTTTTCCACCCGGAGGTTCGACGCGTCGGATGCGGGGACGCGCAAGCTCACCGTGCGGTTGTCAATGCCCCAATGCACGTTGGTGGGTGCGTCTGATTCCGGCACCAACCGGCGGAAGGAATTGACGTTGGGCGCACAGAGCGGAAGGGCCGCAGCCAAATAGCGTTGCAGGCCGCCGATGTGGTTGAGAAAGAGTTTTGAGGGTTTGCCATCCTTGCCGGCAAAAATGTTCTTGCCGCTGCGCGAATCCAGAACCGATTGGTGGATGTGCATGGAAGACCCGGGTTCATTGGCGTGGGGCTTGGCCATGAAGGTGGCGTAGACGTCATGCTTCAGGGCCGCCTGGCGCACCGTTCGCTTGAACAGGAACACCTGATCGGCCAAGTCGAGCGGATCGCCGTGGTTGAAGTTGATTTCAAGCTGGGCCGGGCCGCTTTCGTGGGAGAGCGTGTCCACATCAAGTTCCTGGGCCTCGCAGAAATCGTAAATGTCTTCGACGATGGGATCGAAATCATTGGCAGCATCGATGCCATAGGCCTGTCCGCCCGGTTCCTTGCGGCCTGACCGGCCCACTGCGGCTTCCAGCGGGTAGTCGGCGTCGGGATTGCGCTTCACAAGATAGAATTCAAGTTCCGGCGCAATCACTGGCCGCCAGCCCTTGTCCTTGTAGAGTTGCAGAATGCGTTTCAAGACATGGCGGGGGGCAATTTCCACGGGCTCATCATTCAGGTGAAAAGCATCACAGATGACTTGCGCCGTGGGCTCGGCATACCAGGGAACCATGCGCACGGAATTGACGTCGGGCTCCATGTAGATATCGATGGCACTGGCGGAAACGGCTTCCGTCTCCTTGACGAAGCGGCCATTGATGGTGAGCGTGAAGATTTCCTCAGGGATCCGCAGACCCCGGTTGCGTTGGCCTTTCAGGAATTTCTTGGGCGGCAGCAGTTTGCCGCGTGCCGTGCCGGACATGTCCGCCACCAGGCATTCGACTTCACTGATGCGGTTCGTTGTGATGAACTCCTCAAACTTCTGGTAACTCATGGTTGATCGCTATGCTATTGATTTCCGGCGGATAATGCCCACTTTGAGTGGCTTTCGGAAGGGGCCGCGACGGAAAATGGCAGGCCATTGAAAGCATGAGACAATCACTGACAGCGAAGACCTACTATGAGGCCAGCGCCAGCAAGCCTGCCGATTATCCGGCACTTTCCGGTGACGCCGCGGCCGACGTGGTTGTGGTGGGCGGTGGCTTCACCGGGCTTTCGGCAGCACTTGAATTGGCGAATGCCGGCTACAGGGTTGTGGTTCTTGAGGCGGGCAAAATTGGCTCCGGCGCGTCAGGGCGCAATGGCGGGCAAATCTGCACTGGCTTCTCCCCGGGCCAGGCCCGGCTTGAGACACAGGTGAGCCGTGAGGACGCGCGCCGCTGTTTTGCCATCGCCGAGGAGGCAAAACTTTTGATCGAGGCGCGCATTGCCCACCACAAAATTGAGTGCGGCCTTGTCTGGGGATACCTGCACTGCATTCCGAAGGCCCGGCATTTCGATGCTTTGCAAGGCGAGGTCGAGGAGTATGAAAACCTGGGTTATCCGGGTTGCACCGTTTTGAACAGGCAGGCGTTGCAGGCGAAACTTGGCACCACGCTCTATCACGGTGCCATGCGCGAGCCCCGCGCCGGGCATTTTCATCCCCTGAATTACTTGCACGGCCTTGCGGACGCGGCATCTGCCGCCGGGGTCATTTTGCACGAGAATTCGCCGGTGCTTGACGTGGAGACCGGCACAAGCCCCTGGGCCAGAACCGCCAGGGGCAAAGTTGCGGCAAAATTCATGGTGATCGCGGGCAATGCCTATCTTGGCGCGACTGTGAAGGCGCTCGCTGGCCGGGTGATGCCTGTCACAAGCTATATCATCACCACCGAGCCCCTGGGCGAGGGGCGGGCCAGATCGCTGATCATGGACAATGAGGCCGTGGCGGACACCAATTTCATCATCGACTATTTCCGCCGCACGGAAGACCACCGCCTGCTCTTTGGTGGCCGCGCCAGCTACTCCACACTTGAACCCCGTGACCTTGCGGCCTTCATGCGGCCCCGGCTGCTCAAGGTCTTTCCGCAGCTCAATGACGTGAAGATCGACTATGCCTGGGGCGGATATATCGCCATCACGTCGAACCGCATTCCGGATTGCGGACGGCTTTCGCCCACCACTTACTATGCCCACGGCTATTCCGGGCAAGGTGTCGCACTTTCGCAAATCTACGGGAAGCTCGTGGGCGAGGCGATCCGCGGCACGGCGGAGCGCTTCGATCTCCTCGCCCGCTTCAGGCACCTGCCCTTTCCAGGCGGACCGATCCGCACACCTCTGTTGACGGCGGCCATGCTGTACTACCGGCTGCGTGACGCGCTCAGGTAAACACCGGCACATTGCGGTGCGCCCATCAATGGCGGTGATGTCGCAAATGGCTCCGGCACGGGCGGGGCCGAAGCTGTGATACCATGAAATTCAGCGCAGAGAGGATTGCGCGACAGTCCAACGCGGGGAACGCCGATGCTCGACCTTGAGACGCTCAAAACCCAACACGCTGCCGCACGCGCAGCCACGGCGGGCGGACCGCCCCCACGCACCGGCAACCAGTTCTTTGGCGTTGGACCCATCACCGATGCCGTGGCCGACGAGGTTGAGGCAAGGCGCATGCGCTTTGCCTTCGAGCATTGGCTGGAACAGAACTACCGCAAGCGCGATGACACGGGCAAGGACCTCGGCCCCTATACTGTCGCGGAAGTCAGCCGTTCCATGCACCGGGGCTACCCGGCGGACAAGTTCATTCTCGACATGATGCGGGAGATTCACGGCTACTTCGGGTTCCCCAAAACCAACCGCATGGCTGTGGGCCTCGGCGGCGGGCATTCCGGCTTTTCAGTCGCTGCCCTGCACCTGATCAGTTCCAGCGCAAGCCAGAATGTCTACATCGACACACCACGTCCGGAATCGGACGCTGCGGAGGCTGGCGGGTTCTTCCGCCAGTCCTGGGGAGCACAGATTGTCGAACTCATGCGCCTCTCCAAGGGTGGTGATGAGTCCCGCCTGCATTTCGCAGAAAGCGAAGGTGCCATCCCGGCAGTGGAGGAATTGGCGGCAAAGGGCGTCAAACTTGTGTTTGGTGTCGGCCACGAGACAACGGGTGCCACCACCTACACCAAACAGGAAATCGGGAACCTGCTCGCCTGGCTCGCCAGCAATCCCGATGAACACCACGCCATGCTGGATGCCACCTCTCTCCTCGGCGCCATGCCCTGGGGCGAGGCCCTGGTGAAAGAAGTGACGGCCAAATGCTGTTTCTTCACGCCGTTCCAGAAGGCCATTGGTGGCATCTCCGGCTATTTCATCATGTCGTTCACGCCACAGGCGCTGGCGCTGGTGGAACGCAATGCCAAATCGCCACTCGCTGCCATTCCCCGGCAACTGAAACTCGCAACGCCCCTCGACCAGCGCAAACCGCTTTCTGGCGAGCGCAGTGTCAACATCGGCCCCTTCTATGATCCGGCGGCGGACAAGATGCTGGGCGGGGTCATCAACACCTTCTCAACACTCGCTTTTGCCGAAACCACATTCGGATTGCGGCGTGTTGCCGCAAAAGTGGGCCCGGTCCAGGTGATGAACGCCCGTTCAACGGCCAACCGCCAGACCCTCAATCAATGGATTGCCAATCAATCCCTGTTGCAATTCGGTGTGGCGGAGCCTGAACGGCGCGGTGCTGCAGTGACGCTTCTGCGCGTCAATGACCCTGAAATCACTGATGCCGGCCTTCATGCCCGCATCATCGCACGCTCCAAGCAATTGCTCGGTGTCGAAGGGTTGACACATGCGAACGGCGAACACGAGCCGGGTCTTGACGTGGCGCGTTACGTCAATGCCTTTCCCGGAACACCCGGCGACTATCGCGCCTGGATCGGCGGCATCCGTGAGCCCGCCGATATCACGGCGCTGGCCAGCAACATCACCTATGCCTACCGGCGCGCCAAGGCCATGGTGCTGGAAGAGGAATTGCTGAAGCTCGGCGTGAAATTCCCGGCTGGGTCAACGGCGAAGGCACTGCCACGCACGGATGATCCCTCACGGGCCTACAAGGTGCTGGTGGCTGATCTCGTGGGCTTGCGCCCCAGCAAGAAAAAGGGAGAGCCGGACGCAAGTGCGGTTCGCACCCACATCGAGGCGCGGGGTGGTGCTTTCCATATGGGGGCTGCCTCAGGGCGAAAGACCTACGCGCCCGGCAAGATCCATTTTTTCTACATGCCGGAACTTGCCAGCGAGCAGGACCTGCTGACACTCACCGACAAGGGCCAGTATGACGCCGTCATTGCGGCGGCAACCCCGCTTCCGGTGAAATCTGTCTTTGCCCTTGGCGGTGTGCGCATTGGAGCGGGCACCGGCAACATGCAATGCGCCTCTTGGGGTGGTGGCAATGGCGTCGGAGGCACCGCTCCGCTCATGAACACGCCCAGTTTCAACAGCCGCGCCACCGCGCAGATGACCATGAAGGCACTGCTCAAGGTCTTGCCTGACCTTGATGTGGATACGCTGCACAAGCGTGCTGTTGCCGGGCGTTTTGACACGGGCCGCGACCTCAAGGATTTCCCGACCGAGAAACTGGAAGGCAAGACGATTGGCATCATCGGCTATGGCAACATCGGCCGCGAGGTTGCCCATCTCGCGTCGTGTTTCGGCATGAAGGTCAAGGTCCATGCCCGGTCCCGCCACAAGCCGTGGATTGAATCGGAAGGCTTCACGTTTGCCGCAACGGCGGAAGACGCCGCGACTGGCGCAGATGTGGTCAGTGTCCATACCGGCCTTGGGCCGTTGAACCCCAAGACCAAGAAACATGCGAATGAAGGCGTGGTGGGCGCGGCCATTCTGGCCAAGGTCAATCCCGGCGCCATTGTACTCAACTATGACCGGGGCGAATGCGTTGACGCCAGGGCGCTGGACAGGGCCATGGCTTCGGGCCGCGTGCGCCATGCCGCCATCGATGCCGACATCTTCAAGGTCGGGAGGACATTGAAAGGCCCTTTGGTACCCTATCTGGCGCTGGCCCGGAAATACAAGGGCCGCCTGGAACTTCTGCCCCATGTGGCGGCGGATACAGAGCATGTTTCACGGGTGGAAGGCGCCAAGCAGGCCGTCGACCAGATCTTCGATGTCATCCAGCACAAGCGGGTCACCAACCTGAAAGGTGACTTGCCGCCGGGCCATGTCGACGGGGGAGCCACAACAGTGCGGGGCGTGGGCAAGGTCACGCGCAGTGATCTTGCCGCCGCAGCCGCAGACAAGCCTGCACTGGCAGAGGTGCGCCGATTGTCGGAAGACGTGTCAGCGATCCTGGCGGCCTTGCATGCAACCAGTCAGCCGGACCTGCTCGCCCTGCAGATCGACCGTCACGGGGCCGCCCTGCTCCAGGCGGCCAATTCCCTGCAAACAAAGCTGCGGGCGCTGGGACTCGAAGGCCCGTACTACGGAGACTA
>JANPDD010000110.1:0-9742 GCA_031431295.1 Hyphomicrobiales bacterium
CAGGTCATCACCAAGGTTGAAACCATCGACGTGCTGGTGGCAAGCCGCGACATCCAGACCGGTGAAAAGCTGGCGCAGGGAACGTTGATCTGGAGGTCCTGGCCCAAGGACAACGTTCAGGACTCAATGATCACCAAGGAGGAAATGCCCGACGCCGAGGAAAAATATTCCGAGGCCCGCGTGTTTGTGCCGATATTTGAGGGCGAAGTCATCAACGACAAGAAAATCGTGAGGCTCGGCGAAGGCGGCTTCATGAGTGCGATCCTGCCGAAGGGCATGCGGGCCGTGTCCGTGGCCGTGTCACCACGCTCGACGGCCGGTGGCTTCATCCTGCCGAATGACAGGGTCGATGTGATCCTCACCAAGAAAATTCCGGGAAAGGGCCACATGGTCAAGAGCGAGACAGTGATTTCCAATGTCCGCGTGCTCGCCATGAACCAGATATTCAAGAAGGTCCAGGAGGGCGATGATGTTGCCTTGAAGGAAGTGGAAACCACCACGCTGGAACTGACGCCGCAGCAAACCGAGGTTCTGGCCAAGGTCGAAACCGAGGGCGAGCTGTCGCTGGCCTTGCGTTCCATTGCCGAAACCGATGGAAAAACCCTTGAAGAAGGCCCGCAGCTTGCGGGCAAGTACCGCGGCGACGGAAGGACGAAGTCTTCGGACACACTCTTCATCCGCGCCGGCATTGAAACCTACGCCACGAGTCGCTGAGGCAAACGCGTCATGTTCATGATCAACAATACCAACCCACTCGCGCGTCCCTTCGCCAGGGCAGGCCTGCTCCTGGCGGGCCTCCTGACAGCTGCAGCGCTGGCAATCGGCGTTGAAGCAACGGTGTCGTCCAAGGCCCTTGCCACCGACCTCGATGAATCGGCGGTTGAGAGCAACAATGATGGCCGTTTCATCCGCATCGGACTGAACAAGTCCGTGGTGGTGCGCCTGCCCGGTGAAGCCCGCGACGTGATCATCGGAAACCCCGAGATAGTTGACGCGGTGGTGCGGTCAAAAAACACCGCCTATCTCTTTGCCCGCAAGCCGGGCCAGACAAACATCTTCTTCTTTGACGCCAGCGGCCAGCAGATCCTCAATCTCGATCTCGAGGTTGCCCAGGACGTGACGGCCCTCAAGAAACTGCTGCAGCGCACCTTGCCCGGCAGCCGCATCACCGTGGACAGTGCCAACAACAACCTCATTCTGGGTGGCGTTGCCAAGAACCAGCTTGAGGCCAAAACGGCCCTTGATCTCGCCAACCAGTTTGCCTCGAATGGCTCCCTGTTCGGAGCCAGCGGCTCGACGGTCATCAACACCATCCGCGTTTCAGGCGAAGACCAGGTCATGCTGAAGGTCAAGGTCGTCGAAGTGCAGCGCGATGTGCTGAAGCAGTTGGGCGTGGACTTGAAGGCCCTGATCGACGCCGGCAACTTCGCCTTCAACCTCTCGAACATCAATCCCTTTGCCAGTGACCTTCTCAGTCCGGGTGGCGGCTACAAGGCGGCAGCAGCCATTGGTGGCTCATCCATCGAGGGCCTGGTGCGCGCCATGGAATCCGACGGTCTGCTGCGCACCTTGGCCGAACCCAACCTGACGGCGCAAACCGGCGCTGAGGCCAATTTCAAGGCGGGCGGTGAGTTCCCCTATTGCAAGGAGAAGGACGACACCGGGGCCTGCAAGTGGGAATACAAGGAGTTTGGTGTTTCCGTCGACTTCTCGCCGATTGTGCTTGAGGAAGGCCGCATCAACCTGAAAATCAAGACCGAGGTCAGCGAAATCGCCCAGTCCTCGGGCTTTGTCGAAGTGCCGGTGCTCAACAAGCGCGCCGCCCAGACAACCCTGGAATTGCCGAGCGGCGGTTCCATGATGATTGCGGGCCTGATCCGCGAGTCGACCCGCCAATACATCAAGGGCACGCCCGGCATGAAAAAACTGCCGGTCCTCGGCGCGCTGTTCCGCAGCCGCGACTTCATATCCAATGAAACCGAGCTGGTGATCATTGTGACGCCCTATCTGGTGCGCGCCACGGGCGAAAAGCAGATGACGGCGCCGGACAAGAATTTCAATGCCCCGACCGACCGGCAGACCATTTTCATGGGCCGCCTGAACAAAGTCTACGGCGTGAACGGCAAGGTTCCCGACGGCAGCTACAGTGGCAACGTCGGCTTCATTGTTGAGTGAGTGGAAGAGGTTATTTGATCATGCGTATATTTGTGAATCCGGCTCTTGCCCTCGCCCTGCCGCTGTTCGCGGCGGCAGCACTTCTCTCCGGCTGTGCCGGTGATGACCTGGCGCTGGATGATGCCTATGTGCCGCACACGGCGTCTGAGCGTTATCCCATCGCTTACGCCAGGGGCCCCGTGACACTGCGGGTCGATGGCTCGCATGGCACGCTGCAACCATCACAGGTGAATGCCGTTGCAGGATTTGCCCGCCAGTCGATGGCCGGCGGCTTGAGCCCGTTGACAATCCGCCGCCCGGCAGGGGGTGGCAACTCTGCCCGCGTGGCCGAGGAAATCGCAGGGCTGATGCTGGAACAGGGCCTGCCCCGCAACATGATCCGCATGGGAACCTATCCGGCACCCGCATCGGCACCGATCCAGCTTTCCTATGTCAAGGCCTATGCCCACACCAAGCCCTGCGGGGACTGGTCTGCCAATGCCGCCGACACGGGCGAGAACGTGCTCATGCCAAACCACGGCTGCGCCGTTCAATCAAATATCGCCGCCATGATCGCCGATCCGCGCGATATCGCGGCCCCTGACCAAACGACCACAACACCGTCAGCGGTTGGCACCGCTGCCATCCGCAAACAACAGCAAGGCCAGAGCCAGACCGGCTTTGGTGGCTTCTCAATTTTCTAAGGCAGCCCCGCAAAGACGCACAAACGGGACAGCACAGGACATGAACAGATGAATAGCGCAGCAGAAACCCAGCCCACCATCACTGCCCCGCAACACGACCTTGTGGCGCTGGTGCCGCGCGTGGACATCCATATTTTCTGCGAAACCCAGGAGACCGGACAGGCCATCCAGGTGGCGAGCGCCGATCGCCGCATGGCCCGCGCCCATGTCACCCTGCAGTTGGGCGGCATTCCCGCGGCAATTCAGGTCTATCAATCACAGCCCACGCCCAATGTGCTGGTTGTCGAAACCCATGGCAATCGCGACCAGGTCATGGCGGAACTGACAAGCCTGGCGGAAGTCTGCCAGGCCACAACCAAGGTGCTGGTCATCGGCCACGTCAACGATGTCATCCTCTACCGTGAACTCATGCGCCAGGGCATCAGTGAATATGTGGTGGCGCCGATCACGTCATTTGCCTTCATCGAGCTCATTGCCGGCCTGTTCAACGACCCGAAAGCCGCCCCCCTTGGCCGGATCATTTCATTCGTTGGTGCCAAGGGTGGTGTCGGTTCCTCCACCATCGCCCACAATGTTGGCTGGGCCATGGCGCAACGCCAGAACATCGACACCGTCATCACCGATCTTGACCTCGCCTTCGGCACAGCCGCGCTGAACTTCAACCAGGACAGTTCGGGTGGCATTCTCGATGCGCTGAGCCAGCCTGACCGTGTCGACGCAACCGTGATCGAACGCCTCATGACCAAGCTTGGCAGCAAGCTCAACTTGCTGAACGGTCCCGGCAGTGTTGAACGGGACTTCTCGATTGAAGCCCACGCCGTCGAAACAATTCTCAACGTGGTGCGCTTCTCGGCGCCCATTGTCGTTGTCGACGTGCCAAACATGTGGGCCCCGTGGATCAAGTACACGTTGCTGAATTCCGATGAAATCGTCATCACTGCGACACCGGAACTGCCGGCCCTGCGCAATGCCAAGAACATTGTCGATCTGCTCAGGTCATCGCGGCCCAACGACAAGCCGCCGCGCCTGATCCTCAACCAGATCGGTGTGGCCAAGCGGCCGGAGATTCCGGTGAATGATTTCGCCAAGGCCATCGGCCTCACGCCCGTTGCCGTCATTCCGCACGACCCGCAAACCTTTGGCCAGGCCCAGGGCAATGGCCAGATGGTTTTTGAAGTTGCGCCAAAGTCAAAGTCAGCCGAGGTGCTGGGCGAACTTGCGCGCAGTCTCGCCGGCAACCAGAAAGCCTCTCCGAAAGCCGCCGCCAGTGCGTCCGGCTTCCTGTCGAAATTTTCCATGTTCAAGAAGAAGTAACGCGAGAAAGACCGAGCAATGTTTGGCAAGAGACCCGAAAACGCAGCAGCCCCAGGCACCAGCTTGCCGCCGTCGCTTGCAAGCGGCATGCCGGTCCCCGCAGCGCCCGCCGCGGCACAGGCCAGCTTTGTTCCAGACGTGAAACCAGGCCAGCAGGTCCAGGGCGCTGCTGCCGCAAACCCCAACCGGGGTGCTCCGCCAGCGCCACCAGTCAATGACAAGGGCAACCCTGACCACACCAAACGTTCTGAAAACTACTATGACATCAAGGGCACGATCTTCAACGCCCTCATCGACGCCATTGACTTGACGCAGCTCGCGCAGCTTGACCGTGACGCCGCCCGCGACGAAATTCGCGACATCGTCAATGAAATCATCGCCCTCAAGGACGTGGTCATGTCAATTGCCGAGCAGGAGGAATTGCTCGAAGACATTTGCAACGACGTGCTGGGCTACGGCCCGCTTGAGCCGCTGCTGGCCCGCGACGACATTGCCGACATCATGGTCAATGGCGCTTCGACGGTGTTTATCGAAGTCAACGGCAAGATGCAGAAGACGGGGGTGCGTTTCCGCGACAACTCCCAGCTCCTCAACATATGCCAGCGTATCGTGAGCCAGGTGGGCCGTCGCGTCGATGAAGCATCGCCCATCTGCGACGCCCGCCTGCCCGATGGTTCGCGCGTCAACGTCATTGCCCCGCCGCTCGCCATTGATGGCTGCGCGCTCACCATCCGCAAGTTCAAAAAGGACCGCCTGCGCCTCAGCGATCTGGTGCGCTTCAAGTCCATCACGCCCGAGGGTGCCACGATCCTCGAGATCGTTGGGAGGGTCCGCTGCAACGTGTTGATTTCCGGCGGCACGGGCTCCGGCAAGACCACACTCCTGAACTGCCTCACCGGCCATATCGATCACGATGAGCGCATCATCACCTGCGAAGACGCGGCCGAACTGCAGTTGCAGCAGCCCCACACGGTGCGCCTGGAAACCCGCCCGCCGAACCTCGAGGGCGAGGGTGCCATCACCATGCGCGAACTCGTCAAGAACTGCCTGCGCATGCGTCCTGAACGCATCATCGTCGGCGAGGTCCGCGGACCCGAGGCCTTCGACCTTTTGCAGGCCATGAACACGGGCCACGACGGCTCCATGGGAACACTCCACGCCAACAGCCCGCGCGAAGCCATTTCGCGTCTTGAATCCATGATCACCATGGGCGGCTTCTCGCTGCCCTCCAAGACCATCAAGGAGATGATCTGCGGTTCGATCGACGTCATCGTGCAGGCGTCGCGCCTGCGTGACGGTTCACGCAAGATCACCCACATCACCGAAGTGGTTGGCATGGAAGGCGACGTGATCATCACCCAGGACCTTTTCGTCTATGAAATCGTCGGTGAGGACGCCAATGGCAAGATCATCGGCCGCCACCGCTCGACCGGCATTGCGCGCCCGCATTTCTGGGACCGCGCCCGCTACTACAATGAAGAGCGCCGCCTCGCCGAGGCACTGGAAAAGGCTGAGGCTCGCGAAGCGGCCAGCATCTAGTCAGGAACGGGAAACAACATGTTTGGCGTCGAAATCTCGGATCTGGCATTCATTTTCACGGTGGCCGTGGCCGTCGGTGGCGCTGCCATCGCCATCATCTTTCCGATGATTTCGGGAAACAACACCTCACGCCGTGTTGAAGCCATCGGTGCTGGCAAGAAAGACCCCAGGGTTTCGCTGCGCTCGCGCTTTCAAGAGGATTCGAAGGATACGCGGCGCAGGCAAATTCAGGAGTCGCTGAGCAAGCAGACCGAGGACACGGCAAAGAGGCGCAAGAAAAAGGTCACGCTCTCAACCATGATCGAGCAATCGGGCCTCGACATGTCGCTGCGCACTTTCTGGGTCATGTCGGCTGTCGCAGGCTGTCTTTTCTTCTTTATTCCGGTGATCGCGGGCGCTCCCCTCTATGCGGGTGCTGGTGCTGCCTTTGTCGGTTTTCTCGGTTTCCCGCGCTGGTTCCTGGGCTATCTGAGGAAGCGCCGCCAGAACGTCTTTCTGAATGATTTTGCCGATGCCATTGACGTCATGGTGCGTGGCTTGAAGGCCGGCCTTCCGGTGTCGGAAGCCATGAAGATCATTGCGACGGAATCAGGCCCGCCTGTCGGTCCCGAATTTCTCGAGGTTGTCGAAGGACAGCGCGTCGGCATTTCCATCGACCAGGGCATTGAACGCATGGTTGAGCGCATGCCGCTGGCGGAAGTGAACTTTCTTGCCATCGTCATGACCATCCAGTCCAAGACCGGCGGCAATCTCTCCGAGGCCCTCAACAACCTGAGCCGGGTGCTGCGTGACCGCAAGAAAATGAAAAACAAGGTCAGGGCGGTGAGCCAGGAAGCCAAGTCGTCAGCGGCCATCATCGGCTCCTTGCCGTTCATAATCATGGGCGGCCTCACCATCCTCAATCCCAACTATCTCAATCCGATGTTCGAGACGTCAACCGGGAACATGCTGCTGCTCGGCAGCGCCACCTGGATGATGACCGGTGTGCTCGTCATGCGCAAAATGATCAATTTTGAAATCTGACCCCAGGAAGTAGAGAACGCATGGTCGGCCTCATCACATCCCTACTCCAGATCGAGATCATGATCACGGTGCTGGTGGCGCTTGCGACGTTTGGCACCGTGCTGACGATTGCCGCTCCGCTCCTGGAAGGCGACAAGCTCAAGAGCCGCATCAAGGGTGTGACGGAAGAGCGTGACCGTCTGCGCCAGCAGATGAAGGCCCAACTCTCTGGCAGTGATACGCGGCTTCGCGAAAAGCCGAAATCGGGGTTGATATCCCAGCTCGTCGAGGCCCTGAACCTGCACAAGGTTTTCGAAGGCGAAGCCTCGCGGGATCTTTTGCGCCAGGCGGGCTTCCGGGCCGAAAAGCATCTCATGACCTTTTTGGCGCTTCGCGTCATTGTGCCCATCATTGTTGCGCTCATTGTGTTTGTCTACACATCGACGGTTTTTGCCGACAAGGTGTCACCGAACATGCGCGTGGCCGCCACCATCATGGGCATGGTCTTCGGCTTCTATCTTCCCGCGATTGGCTTGAAGAATTTGATCCATCGCCGCCAGGCTTCCATCAAGAAGGCCTGGTCGGATGCCCTTGACCTTTTGCTGATCTGCGTTGAATCAGGCATGGCGCTTGAACCTTCCATGTCACGCGTCGCCAAGGAAATCGGCACCCAGTCGGTGGCCCTTGCCGAGGAACTGTCCTTGACCGTGGCCGAACTGTCCTATCTGCAGGATCGCCGCAAGGCCCTCGACAATCTGGGACGGCGCAGCGGGCTCGAGACGGTCCGCGCCGTTGTCACCAGTCTTATTCAGTCCGAACGCTACGGCACACCGCTTGGAACGGCATTGCGTGTGCTGGCCCAGGAGAACCGTGACAGCCGCATGTCTGACGCCGAAAAGAAGGCTGCTGCCCTGCCGCCAAAGCTGACAGTGCCGATGATCCTGTTCTTTCTTCCAGTGATTTTTGTGGTGATCCTCGGGCCGTCGATCATCCTCGTCCTGAAACTCGACTGATCAACGGACGCTGCCTGCGATCCGCCGGATGCGGGCGTCGCATCAGCGCGGAAAGGCCGTGCGTCGTTTTGTGCCAGTGATGTGGCCTGACGAGGAAGTCCCACAGGGCAAGCCATGCGGCCGGTGTCAGCAGCAGCCAGTAGAACGGCATCGTCATCAGAGTTCCTGCCCAACCACGATAGCCAAGCCGCCTGAGGCCTGCCCGGGCGCAGAGAATGGCCGCCCCATAGCCCACCACCAGGATGGCGCCATTCAATCCGATGGCGAGGCCGTGCAGTGGCAGCGCCAGTTGCTGGCGGGCCTCACCGGAAGCGAAAAACCAGATGGCATGGGCCAGCAGGAACGGATGCAGCAGGGCTGAGGCAAAGACCCCGAGCGACATGCACTGGACGACGCAAAAGCCCGCAAAACCCGTTTGCCGGATGAGCGCCCCTGGGCTTCTCATGTGCACGAGCCACGTGTGCAGGAAGCCCTTGAGCCAGCGCCGCCGCTGCTTCATCCAGTTTTCGAGTTGCGTGTTGGCTTCTTCGTAGGTGCGGCTTGAAAAGGCGTCGGTTGCATAGCCAAGCCTGGCCAGGCGGAAACCCAGATCGGCGTCTTCCGTGACATTGTAGGGGTCCCATGCACCCGCTGCGACGAGCGCCTTGACCCGGAAATGATTTGACGTGCCGCCAAGCGGCAAGGGCAGGCGGCAGCGTGCAAGCTGCGGCAGCAAGAGATTGAAGAGGGCTGCATATTCCGCTGTGAATTGCCGCGTCATCCAATTTTCATTGGCGTTGTAGAACGTGAGAACGGCCTGCAGGCAGGCAAGGTCTTCGCCTGCGCTTGCAAATGTTGCGGCCGCCTGGCGGAGCTGGTTGCGCTCCGGAATGTCTTCGCTGTCATAGATGGTGAGGAGCGAGCCGCGGGCGAAATGCAGGGCGTAGTTGAGGGCCCGTGGCTTTGTTTGCGGTTTGCCCTCAGGGACAATCACGATATCGAAGTGCTCCGGCAGCGGCAGGTCGAGGACCGCCCGTTGCATGCGCCAGTCTGTTTCCTCGAGGATGAGTTTGATATCGAGTTTCGCCGCAGGGTAGTTGCGGCCTTATGTATCAAGCGCACCAAGCGCTGGGCAGGTTTGAGTGAGACTGTGGGCGGTTGGGGCCGCGTTCCTATGTGGCGTAGTTGTGGGGGCCATGGGGTTCCATTATATTTCCCCCAACAACGTCATGTTTGTAGCAAAAATAAGTGAACCTCGGAGTGTTTGTCATATCGGTGTATGCAATCCTGCCGTAGTAATACACAAGAACCAATCGTCTGTGAGAAAGGATGACTGGGTTCACATCCAGCATCGCAATTTTCGAACGAAAAGTTTCACTTGGAAAAACAGTCGCATCAATCATGCCAATAGTAACATTTGGTGGAAGTTGAGGACTGACATCTGGATAGGTAAAATCTGGGGGAAGTTCTTGCGGGAATGGCGCTACAAACCAATTCACCCACGTATGAAGTTTGTTGGCTGGTGTCGCGCCGTAGTTTTTTACATTCAGGATGACAAAATCTTTGATACGCTCGCCCGGGACGATGGGGGCCGGAATATAGTTTGGGATAACCGCACTAGGACAATCCAGAACAATAGATTCTACGCCGACATAGGCTCTCAATTGCTCATTGGAGTTTTCGCGCGAAATCTTGTTGGCCTTTTTAGACAGACCAATGGTTCGGAAAAGGAGTACCGCGCCGATAGAGGCCAACAAAAACTGGAGATATAGTGCTGTAGAATATCCACTCGGTAAAACAAGCCGTGGCCTGTTGGGCCTTAAGGTCTTCGGGTTTGTAATAGTCATTATCGGTTGGATTGTTGGGAACGGACAAGCCATCTATTGGCTTTGGGAACGAAGCGCAGACGCCAAATGGGATGGCAAATCTATACAGTCGCTCGGGCTTGCTCTCGCTGGATTTCTGGCTATTCCCGCTTATCTGGCCGGGGTTGTTTTCATTAGCTTGTGGTGGTGGAATGGCTAGCGCAGGCGTTGT
>JANPDD010000111.1:0-9352 GCA_031431295.1 Hyphomicrobiales bacterium
TTGGGCAAATGGCTGGAAGCGTTTCTGGAGTGGGTCAGGGACAAGCCGTGACTGCGGTGTCCATTGGCCTGCAGCACCCTGCCTTCAATTGAACGCAGACAAGTTGCTGTAGCATATTGGATCTGGAGCAACTTTCGCTTCGCAAGCGATTCCGCTTGCTCGCCCGTTGCTCTAGTTATTAAATTGCACCTCATCGACCAGGCGGGATGCCGCTGCCTGGTTCACGGCAATTTCCGTGACGTTCAGCGTGTCTGGCGTCAAGTGTCCCCAGGCCTTCACGATATCCGAAGGTGTTACACCCGGGTTGACCGGATATTCAAAGTTTTGCGAGGCGTAGAGGGCCTGAGCCTCATCGCTGGCCAGAAACTCCATCAGCTTCACGGCGTCCTCCTTGTGCGGCGCGTATTTGGTCAGCAGCATGCCGGAGATGTTCACATGGGTTCCCATGTCAGGGGACGCAGGGAAGATGATCTTTGCGGCTGCTGCCCACTGTTTCTGTTCGGGTTCCTTCTCGTTGGTCTGCATCAGGCCCATGTAGTACGTGTTGGCGATGGCGAGGTCGCATTCCCCGGAAGCCACACTCTTGGCCTGGGCGCGGTCATTGCCATTCGGCTTGATGGCAAGATTGCCTTTCAGCCCGAGAAGCCATTGCCGTGTCTTTTCTTCACCCCGCTTGGCAATCATCGAGGCAATCAGGCCTAAATTATAGGGGTGGTCGCCCGGCCGTATGCAGATCTTGCCCTTCCATTTGGGGTCAGCCAGTTCCTCGTATGAAATCGCGGTCTGGGCCACGCGATCAACCGAGGCGTAAACCACCCGCGCCCGCATGGTGAGACCGAACCAGGCGTTGCCGGGGTCGCGCAGGGCTGCCGGTATTTTGGTGTTGATGGCGGCACTCTCAACCGGCTGCGCCAGGCCTTTCGCTGTTGCCTCCACGAGGCGACCGACATCGGCCGTCAACAGAACATCGACGGGGCTCAGTGTGCCTTCCTGCTCCATGCGCTCGATCAGGCCTTTTTCGGCAAAAACCATCCGGACCGTGATGCCGGTCTTCTGCTTGAACGCCTCAAACAGAGGCTCAACCAGTGGCGGCTGGCGATAGGAATAGACATTGACGACAGTTTCAGCCTGCGCGCCGGTGGCCAACTGCGAAACCACGAGTGCTGCAGCCAGAACGATTTTTCGAACAACCATAAAGTTATCTCCGAGTAGGTTTGTCGGTTATCTGCATGCCTCAGAAAAATGGCACTGTCAACATACCCGATCAAATTTATCGGAATTGAAACCGCACCTCTTTATTCGCGGTCTTGGATGGTGTCTCAAGCGTCTCGAACAGCAAGCTTGCACCCCACGTCAAATCGCGGCAAAAGCCGCCTCACCTGAGCGGCCAAAGATCAACCTGACTTTTGACGGAGTCGTCAAAAGTCAAAAAAGTTGATCGCGAATAATATGATGGAGCGGAATTGTTTCGCCAATGTGGTTCCACTTTGGCGCATTCCGCTCTAGACACTGCATGGGGAGACGTGGCCGAGTGGCTGAAGGCAACGGTTTGCTAAATCGTCATACGTCGCAAGGCGTATCGAGGGTTCGAATCCCTCCGTCTCCGCCAATTTCAGTCCCGCCACCACTCGCGTCCACCTTTTGCCCGGCGATATGCAAGCCCGGTGTCTGGGCCTTTGGGGGATCGTGGCCGCCTCACCTCGAAACTCCAAAGCCACGGACCCTTGTCCACCTGTCCTTTTTGTTATTTATCAAACTGGGAACGATTCCGCGCCACAATGGTTAACGCCTTATGAAAGCGTCAATGATGACGCTTGAATTTGGAGTAAAAAACATGCGTCGCACACTCATCTTTTCCGTGCTGATTGGAGGGGCCGCCTTGGCCTCCAGTTCGGCATTTGCGGTTGGAAACATGAATTCAGCCACCTGCCAACCCCTGTCGGGAACAAATCTCGAAGCCTGCTGCGCGACCACTGACTGGCGCGACATCATCCTTCCTGGGGACCATCGCTATTGCCCGCCACTGAACTCATCGGACATTAACAGCGGCCGCTTGGGCGCGGTGATTCCTGGCGACGGCAATGTAGTCCCGGTCCCCGGAGAGGAAGTTCCTGATCCTGTTACGACCGGCAGCATTGGCGCCAATCCTGGCAACGTAAATCCAGTTGGCGGCGCAGGAGAGAAGGACAAGGACAACGAAAATCCAGTCTCCGGCACCAAAGGCGACAGCAACTAGTAGCCACATCTGACGAGCGCCCGGCGCTGGAATGTCCTCGGCCGCGGGTTTCCTGATGCATATCCCGGCGACATGGAATCATGTCGCCGACAAGGATTTGCAGCAACATATTGACGTGGCGCGGTTCCTTTTCGGCAAGTCGTTTCCGGCTTGCCGGGAAGCGCGCTAACGCGGCCAGGGCAGGGAATAGGTCTTCACATTGGTGAAGAATTTCATGGCCTCCAGAACGCCCTCTTTGACGCCATTGCCAGAATCCTTGATCCCGCCGAAAGGCGACATTTCAATCCGGTAGCCGGGTTGCTCCCAGATGTTCACCGTGCCGACATCAAGCCCGTTGATATAGGCGACGGCGCGGTGCAGGTTGTTGGTGCAGACACCTGACGACAGGCCAAAGGGCGTGGAGTTGGATATTGCCATCACCTGCGCGTCGTCATCGGGCACACGCACGATGGGGATGATGGGGCCAAAGGTTTCCTCGTAAACAAGTTCGCTTGTGTGGGGCACATGGTCCACAACGATGGGCGGAAGAAGTGCACCATTGCGCCCAGGATCATAGAGCACTTTGGCACCCTGCTTTGCGGCATCATGCACGCGGCGTTCGAATGTCTCCGCAGCCTTGGCATGGATGACACAACCGAGATGCGTTTCAGCATCCATGGGATCACCAAAACGGATGGCCTTGGCCTTGGCAAGGATCATCGGCACAATGCGGTCAGCGACGGATTCCTGCACAAGAATGCGTTTGATCGCCGTGCAGCGTTGGCCGGAGTTGCCCGTGGCGCCGGCAACGGCAATTGCCGCAGCCTTGTCCAGGTCAGCATCATCCAGGTCATTGAGAATGATGAAGGGATCATTGCCGCCAAGTTCAAGGGCCGTGCGCTTGAAACCTGCCTTGGTCGCAATCAACTTTCCCACCGGAACACCGCCTGTAAAAGTGATGATGTCGATATGCGCATTGGTGACCATTTCGTCACCGATGTCCTTTGGCCAGCCCGTGACGACCTGGAACATTTCCGGAGGAAGGCCAGCCTCGTAAAGGATGTCGGCGAGTGTGATCGCGGTCAGCGGTGTCAATTCCGTGGGCTTGCACACCATGCAGTTGTTGGTGGCAATCGCGGGTGCGACCTTGTGGGCCACCATGTTGAGGGGATGGTTGAACGGCGTGATGGCCGAGATCGCATTGACTGGCTCGCGCTTGGTGAAAATCTTGCGGTCCTTCCCCTGGGGTGTCAGGTCACAGGAGAAAATCTGCCCGTCATCAAGAATGGCGAGCTGGCCAGCCAGGGTGAAGACGTCGCAGGACCGCCCCGTTTCATAGAGCGCATGCTGCTTTGAGATGCCGAGTTCCAACGTCAGCCAGCGGGCAATCTCCTCGCGCTGTTGGCGGATCAGCTCGGCAGTCTTGAAAAGAATTGTCTGGCGCTCATAGCGCGACAGGGTGGGCTTGTATTTTTCCGCAATCGAAAATGCTTCCGCGGCATGTTGCGCATTTCCCGCAGGGACTGTCCCGATCACCTGGCCGGTATAGGGATAGCGAACTTCGATCACATCCTTCGTTGTGACTTTCCTGCCGCCAATGCGCATGGCTTCATGGCGGACAACGTGTTGCATGGCATTCATGGCAAGTGCCCCCCCGGCTTGCGCAGTCCTTGTGTGGTTATCACCGCAGCCTTTGCGGCATAGTAGAAAGCGTCGAAATTCCGCAGGTCCGGCGCATGCGGCAGATCGGGCATGGCGCGGTTGACAATGAATGGCACAAGCTGCTCCGTCAATCCGCCGTGCGAACGCAGCGGCTCTTTCAGGGCCGCCAGGTCATGGCGGTGGGCGCTCGTGCCCAGAGTCATGTTTTCGCTCGCGATGACCACGATGTCGCCGATCCGGTCAGGTGGAAGTTCGAAGCGGCTGCAGGCCTCGTGTTTGTCAACGGCAAGAATGATGTCAGGTGTTGCGCGCAGCCGGTCAAGAACGGTGGTGGCCTTCACTTTTGCTGGCACGTAGACAGTGGCGAATGACCCCAATGCGCCATGATGGACAACGTAAGGGTCTGTGATGGGGAGAATGACGCGGGCGGCGCCCTTGCCGAGCCAGCCATCCAGCAGGTCCTGGAGATAGATGACTGCAGGGGCGCCGTTGGCAAGATGCTTTGCTTTCATGCCGTGGTCTGCCGTGACAACGATGGCCGCACCGGACGCATCAAGCAGGGTCAGGTATGTGTCGAACATGGCGTAGAAGGCCTTGGCCTCGCGGGCTTCAGGCGCAAACTTGTGCTGCACATAGTCCGTCGTCGTGAGGTACATGATGTCGGGCCTGAATTCCTGGAGCAGCTTCACACCCGCTGCAAAAACAAACTCCGACAATTCGGCCGAATAGACATCAGGCACCGGCAAACCGAGCCAGGCGGACGCGTTGTCGATGCCGTGGCTTGCCATTGACGTGCTGCCCGACTGTTCCGAGGAAAAACAGATGGCGCGCGCCTCGCCGAAAGCAAGGCCGTGGCCAAGGAGTGCGCGCAACTTGTCCTTGGCGGTCACCACCGCCACGCGCTTCCCGGCGTCGTGGAAACCCTTGAAGATCGTGGGCGCCCGCAGGAATTTGGGGTCATTCATCATGACTTCCGTGCGGCTCTCTGTATCATAGAGGTAGTTGCCGCATATCCCATGCACCGAAGGTGGGCGGCCCGTGGCAATGCTCATGTTGTTTGGATTGGTGAAACTCGGGATGACACTGTGGGCAAGCCTGCTGGTGCCGTGGGCTTTCATGCGGGCAAGTGTGGGCATAAGGCCGTCGGCGATGGCCACGTCAAGGTAAGCGGGCTCACAGCCATCAAGGCAGATGACGATGGCGCAAACCTTGGGCTCGGCGTAGCTGCGGCCGTTGACGGTCACACTTCCGGAAGACATGGCTTTCATGCTTTGCATCGCTCGTCCGTGGGGTCAAGGCAAGAGGTGGCCGCTCGATCAAATAGCCATTTGCCAACAATTCATCCCGGCACATATGACAAATCTTAGGGTTAATCCTTGTTACCATCGACCTGCGCGAGCGGTCGGTAAAACCTTAGCCCGGTTTTTAGCGGTTCGATAACTGCGCCCAGTCCAAGTTCAACGCTTCTGAATTGGGCAACACTGGGTGGATTTCGATGCCGACGACCTGGACGAATACGGCGATTGTCAACAACCTGCTGCGCGAAGGCGTGAAGTGGTCGGGATCAACGATCTCCTATGGTTTTCCGGCTTCAGCGCCAAGTTGGTCGTTTTCGACAGGCGAGGGCAGTGGCTTCTCGACCCTGACGACCGCGCAAAAGGACATGGCGCGCCTTGCGCTTTCCCTGTGGGATGATTTGATGGCACCGGACTTTGTGGAAACCACATCGTCTGCGCAAATCACCTTCCAGAATTCCTCGACCAACGTCAGCTATGCCCATGCCTATTTGCCGACAGGATATGTGGCGTCGGGCTCGGTGTGGTTCAATCCGGCCTACAATTCAACACAAGGCACCAACGATCTCGTGACGCCGCAAATCGGCAAATGGGGCGCGCTTGCCTATGTCCATGAGATCGGCCACGCGTTGGGGCTTGACCACCCTGGCGACTACAACGGTGGAAGCCCCACCTATGCGGTCGATGCGGCCTATGCCCAGGACACCATCATGTACAGCGTGATGTCCTATTTCGGCGCTTCAAACACCGGTGCCGACTGGGTCGCAAGCGACGGCAAGACGTACTATGCGCAAACCCCGATGCTGCATGACGTGCTCGCCATCCAGGCGCTTTACGGCGTGGAAACGCAAACACGCACAGGCGACACCCGCTACGGCTTCAATGCCAACGCCGGCAACGCGATTTTTGACTTTACCCAGAACAAGCACCCGATCATGACCCTGTGGGATGCGGGCGGCATCGATTGGCTCGACCTTTCAGGCTTCGCCACGGCATCGCGCGTTGACTTGAGCCAGGGCGCCTTTTCCGATTGCGACGGCATGACATCAAACATCGCGATCGCCTTCGGCTGCGACATTGAAAATGCTGCCGGTGGAACCGCCAATGACAGCATCACGGGCAATGCCCTCAACAATACGCTGGTCGGCAACGCCGGAAATGACATTCTGAGAGGGGGTGCGGGCGCCGACATTCTCATCGGTGGTGATGGCAACGACACTTTCTATGCCGATGAGTATGACGTGTTGACACTGTTTTTGGGCGGGGCTGGCTACGATATTCTGTACTTCACCGGCACCCTCACAACCACGTTCAGCTATTCAGACTATGGCTTCGAAGAGATGTGGATTGAAGGCGCCACAACGCCGCCTCCGCCTCCACCGCCCGCCAGCGGCATCATCAACGGCACCGCCGGTGCCGAAACACTGACGGGGACTGATAGCGCCGAAACAATCAATGGCTTTGCAGGAAACGACATTCTGAACGGCAATGGTGGCAATGACATCCTGTTGGGCGGATCCGGCAATGATGCCGTGAATGGCGGCGCTGGAACTGACACCGCGAGCTACAGCGACGCAACAGCCGGCGTGACGGTGAGTCTCGCCAGTTCGTCGTCGCAGAACACGGGTGGCAGCGGTTATGACACACTGAACTCAATTGAAAACCTCACAGGTTCAGGGCTGGCCGACAAATTGACGGGTTCATCTGCGGCAAACACGCTGTCCGGGCTTGCTGGTGATGACAGTCTGAATGGCGGGGCCGGTGCAGACACAATGCTCGGCGGCTCCGGCAATGACACTTACACTGTGGACAATGTGGGAGACGTTGCTGACGAAACAGATGGAAGTGGCGTTGACACGGTTTCCTCTTCCGTAGCCTTCAGCCTGGCCAATGCCGTGACTTCCAAGGGCGCAATTGAAAACCTGACGCTGACGGGATCAGGAAACGTCAATGCCACCGGCAACACATTGAACAATGTCATATCCGGCAACAGCGGAAGGAACACCCTGGATGGTGGCGCCGGAACCGACACGGCAAGTTATTCCACCGCCGCCTATGGCGTCACCGTCAGTCTCGCACTTTCGACCTCGCAGTATACCGGCCAGGCAAGCGGCTATGACACGCTGTTCAACTTTGAAAACCTCACCGGCTCAAAAAATTCCGACAAGCTGACCGGCTCAACCGGCAACAACGTGCTCGATGGCCTTTCCGGCAATGACACGCTGTCTGGCGGTTCGGGCCTGGACACGCTGATTGGCGGCACGGGCAGGGACCAGATGACCGGTGGTTCACAAAGCGACACTTTTGTTTTCCTGAGCACTGCCGACTCAGTGCGGGGCAGCAGCAGCGATCTGATCACTGACTTTGCCGACGGCGTGGACAAGTTCAATCTGAGCGCTATCGACGCTGTAACGGGCGGGACAGACAGCGCGTTTACACTGATCGGCAACAGGGCCTTCACGGGCGTGGCAGGCGAACTGCAGGCTTTGATTTCCAATGGCCAAACCTTGGTCATGGGTGACATCAACGGCGACAAGGTCGCGGACTTTCAGATCACCCTGTCAGGGGTGCATGCCCTGTCAGCCGGTGATTTTATCTTGTAGTCCAGCATGTTGGCAAACATTCACAACGTATTTGTTCAGATGCTCTGACTCTCGATCAACCTGTCGACAAGAAGCTCCATCGTGCTGGCCTCCACATTGGCAAAGGCAAGCCGCAGATAGTCTTCCTGGCCCGGCCCGAACATGGAGCCGGGCAAGCACAGAACATCGTGTTCGCGCGCCAGCCGCATCGCCACGGATCGTGATGCTTCGCCCCTGAACGGATGGCGCACATAGGCAAAATATGCCCCACTGCTGTTGAGCTCATAGCGGAGTGCAGGCCGGGTAAAGGCTGTCCGGATGGCGCCCAGCCGGCCTGCCATCATGGCCAGCTTTTCACCCTTCCAGCCATCAAGGGAGGACAGCGCAAAGACAACGCCGTGTTGGCTGATCTGCGGCGGGCATATGGTCATGCAATCCAGAACCTTGGCTGCCTCGCTGAGGATGGGCGCACCCGCAATCATGGCACCCAGGCGATAGCCCGCCAATGCATAGACCTTGGAAAAGCTGTAGAGTTGAATCAAGGTCCCCGCCCAGTCTGCGCGCTGAAACAGTGCATGAGCAGGCGCCGGATCAGGCCGGAAATCCTTGTACGTCTCATCGAGGATGAGCGGAATTCCTGCCGCCTTTGCCAGTTCAAAAAAGCGGGCGATTTCTTCGGGCGGATAGACAGCCCCGGTCGGATTGTTGGGAGAACAGAGGATGATCGCTTTTGTTCTAGGCCCGATGAGCGCTGCTGCTTCATTTGCCAAGGGGTGGTTGTGGCCTTGGCCAAATGCGGGGATGCCGCGGATTCCGATGCCGAGCATGGTCAGCCACATCTGGTGATTGAAATAATACGGCAGCGGCAGAATGACGTCATCGCCCGCTTTGGCCACAGCCATGACAGCCGCTGCAAATGCCTGGTTGCAGCCCGTGGTGATGGCGACATGTGATGCAGGAACATCAGCCGCATAGTCCCTTGATATCTGTTCCGCGTGGGCCTGCCGCAAGGCGGGAATACCATGAATGTCAGTGTATCCGCCCATGCCCGGCTGCAGGGCCAGGCGGCCAAACTCCCGTTGCAGGCTTTCATGGGGTGGATAGCTCGGCACCGCCTGGCACATGTTGACAAGTTCACGGTTGCGCCCCGAGTCCGTCCTGATCCAGCTCATGGCCTCGGCGATGGGTGGTGCCTCGACCTGGGCGACGAGAGGAGAGGGAGCGTAGGTCATGGCTTTCCTTGCGGCTTTGATTGGGATGCGTTTTCAGGCATTAGAACATCGCACGGTCAATTGGAATCAGAAGCATCAATTGACCGCGACAACGATGCTCGTAAATTCAGTAAGGTGGCGCAACTTTCCACCCTCAACCGCTATGCATTTGAGGGTCCGTTGCGCCAAACGGTCATGAACGGGCCGACAATTGAATCCTTGCTGAAAGCGCGCGGCGCCTGGTTGCGGCCCATCGCAGCAACACGCCGCTGATGTATTCGGGGCCATTGTCCACCCTGATCGCCAGAGGTTTGCCGCGCCATTCGATGATCCTGTCGAGCGAGCGGATCACCCGTTCGGCGGGCAATGAGAAGTCCGCCTCGATCC
>JANPDD010000112.1:0-33662 GCA_031431295.1 Hyphomicrobiales bacterium
AAGGCCGACTCTGAGCAGCGCAATCGCCTCGCCGATCAGCGAGCGGCCGAAAGCGTTGCGGGAATAACGGGGGATATCGACAAGGCAGAGGTCAAGGCCCGGCAGGAGCGCATCAGCATCGACATCTTCATGAGGGATAATTTGCCGTAACGCGGTTTGACATCACGTTGCCACTCTTTAACTCCCTCCCCCTTGTGGGGAGGGCTGGGGTGGGGGTTTGGCATTCTCAAAGAATTATTCTGAACTCAACGTCAATGCTTCGGAATGACCCCCACCCTTTGTCCCTCCCCACAAGGGGGAGGGAAATGATGAACAAGGGAGTGGGAAAAGATGAAGTTGTGGCTCAAAGCTTCTTCAAGCCCGCCTCGATCTGCGCCCGGCGGCCTTCGAGGAAGGGGGGCAGCGAAAGGGTCTCACCGAGCTTGTCCACGGCTTCATCGGCCTGGAAGCCGGGACCATCGGTTGCCAATTCGAACAGAATGCCGTTGGGCTCACGGAAATAAAGGCTTTTGAACCAAAAGCGGTCAACGGGGCCGGAATTGGCCACCCGCAATGTTTTGAGACGCTCGGCCCAGGCGGCATAGTCGGCCATGGGAATGTTGAAGGCGACATGGTGGACACCACCCGCACCCTGCTGGGCCGGGGCGAGGTCCGGCTCCTCGCGCACATGCAATTCCGCAATGGGACCCTTGCCCTTCATCCAATAGACATGGGTGGTGGAGCCATCGGTGTTGGCGTGGGCGGCGGCCTTGGTCATGCCCATCACACGGGTCAACACCTGCTCTGTTGCGGAAATATCCGGCACGCTGAGCGTGATGGGGCCAAGACCATGGATCTGGTGTTCTGCCGGAACGGCGCTTTTGTCCCACAGGGCAAAGGGTGTGGCGCTCTCATCATCAACGAGGCTCAGGCGCTGGCCCTCGAAATCCTCGAAATCGAGGGTGATGCGTCCGAGCTTTTCGACGGGCTCGGCAAAGGTGAGACCGTTCGTCTTCAGGCGGTCGGCCCAATAGCTGAAGGACTTTTCGCCCTTGATCCGAAAGCCGGTGCGCGCGATGGAATTTGTGCCGCGGCGTTCAGGAGCCGCTGGCCAATCAAAAAAAGTGATGTCAGTGCCGGGTGAGCCTTTGCCATCGGCATAAAACAGGTGATAGGCGCTGGTATCATCCTGGTTCACGGTTTTCTTCACCAGGCGAAGCCCAAGCACGTCAGTGTAGAAGGCATGGTTGCGCGGGGCATTGGCGGTGATGGCGGTGAGATGGTGGAAGCCATTGAGTTGCATGAGGTCAATCCTGTTGCGCAAGGAACTGCGCCATGTGGGTTAAGTCGGCCGCCGTGAGGCCGTGGCCGGCGGCAAGGGTTTCCTGTTTGACATGACCACCAGCCGCAGTGAGGGCGGCGGCCAGGCGATTTGCCTCCGGCAGCGGGATCATGGAATCCTGCGCGCCGGAGAGAAGGAGAACCGGTGTTTCAGCCAGGTTGAAAGCCGGCATCACCTTGAAGGGGGCCATGGCGCGCAAGAGAACAGCGCCGGACAGCAGCGCCGGGTGAAGGGTCAAAAGGGCTGCCGCCATGTTTGCGCCATTGGAAAAACCAAGTGCCACAGGCTTTGCGATGGCATAGTGGGCCGCTGCTCCGCCCACGAAGGCCGCAAGTTCGGCGGCGCGCAGGCGAATGTCATCCTCATCGAATTTTCCCTCGGCAAAGCGCCGGAAAAAGCGCGGCATGCCGTTTTCAAGCACCTTGCCGCGCGGTGACAAGAGGCTGCGGCCGGGTGCGACCTGCTGGGCGAGGCCAATCAGGTCATGCTCAGTGCCGCCGGTGCCGTGGAGCAGCAACAGGGGAGCCTTGGCGGCTGCACCTTTGCGGAACACAAATTCAAAATCGGAATGGTAATCCATCGCTGAAATCCTTCACCGGCAGATAGGCTGCCAGTATCGGTCATTCAAGTGGTTACATTTCCGCCACGGGTTCGGGCTGGCCGAAAATGAAGCCGGAGCCGTCGAGCTTGTAAATGTCAGGGCGGAAATTCACGCGGCCATCCTCCGTCGCCCAGGCGGTCAGATACATGAAACGCACGTCGATCTGGTTGCGCACCGGCATGCTGAAGGTTTCCTCGCTTGCCGTGATCATTTCAAACTGCGCCTCGTCGAAACCATCCTGGCCCGCAAGGATCCAGTCAATGAACATCCGCACCTGGTCGACGCGCACGCAGCCTGAACTTTCAAAGCGCGAATTGACGGCAAACAACTCGCGGTGCGGCGTGTCGTGCATGTAGACCATATGCTTGTTGGCGAAGTTCACCTTCACCGTGGCAAGCGAATTGTGTTCGCCGGGCTCCTGGCGGAAATGATAGCGCTCAGGCGGTGTGGAAAACCAGTCAATGGTGCGGGGATCAATTTCCGCCCCGCCAACACCGTCAAAAACCCGGATGCGCATCTGGTCGAGGTAGCCTGGGTCCTCCAGGAACTTGGGCAAGAGATCGCGGGCAACGATGGAGGCCGGTGCATTCCAGTAGGGATTGAAGGTCACATCGGACACTTTGCTGGCAAGGGCCGGCGTGGGCCGTTCCAGTTTTCCGGCAACGATGTTGTGGCGGGCGAAGACCCGGCCAGCCTCAACTGTTTCAAGCTGCAGTGAAGGAATGTTGACCAGGATATTGCGCGGGCCGAGGCCCTGCCCGTAGTTCATGATGCGGGGCAGGTTGTCGCTGAGCTGGAACAGCCGGTATTCGGCTGCAACATTGAGGGCATTGAAGGTGCTGGCGTCAATCCTGCCGCTGCGGGCGATGCCGTGGTTGGCCTGAAAGGATTTGACTGCATCGGCAAGATCAACGTCGAACGTGTCGGGTGCTGCAATGCCCAGCGTTTCCAAATCAAGATAGCCCTCGCGCACGAGGCGCTTCCTCAGCATCACAACCGATTTTGATTTTACACCCAGCTCGAGCTTGGCATTGGGCAGCCGGTGCCAGCCGCCCTGGGCCACGATTTCCTCATACATCCCAATCGCACCCTGCACGGCCTCGAACGAGCCTGCTGTGAGCATGGCGGATTCATTGCGGTCGACGACAATTCCGGTGCGGGTGGCAAGTTTCGAGCCGGAGGCGGCTTTTGCGCCCAAGGCCGGCAATGAGGCTGTTTGTTCACCCGATTGAATGCCGGTTTGCGCCACGGATTGAGCCACGGTTTGAGCCACGGTTTGAGCCAGGGCAGGCGTGGCAAGGGAGATCGCCAGACCTGCGAGGAGGCCACGGCGTGTGATCGTTGAGTTTGGCACTGCTGTCCTCGAAACTGATGCGGGACACAGAGTCCCGCAGAACCGTTAACTTGGGATTAGTCGAATGCAATTTTGGCGGAATTACCATTCCGACCGGGCAATCCACATTGGATTTGAAAGGTGCCGCTTCAGGCGGCAAACTCCACCTGCTCATCCGGCATCAAGGGAACTTCCAGAAGCTCCTCCGGCTTTCGCTTGATGATGACGACGCGGGACCGGCGCGGTGCAGGGGCGGGCGTGGACATCAGTTCAGGTTGTTCCAACAGTCCGGGGGGCAGTTGCCGCCCGGCGATGTCGGCTTCAATTTCATGGGCAAACACGGGTTTGGCAGGCACGGAATGGGCGGCAGGCTCGCCTGCAGTCTCGGGGATGAAAGGCCCTATGTCTTGCTGGTGCAGGCGGCGAATGGTCAGCTGGGCACCGCGTTCCACCTCGGACCTTGTAGGTATCTGCGGGGGCAGCAACGACGTGGCAGATGATGGTGCGGGCGTGGCCAAGGGTTCGAACACCTCAGCGACCACCCCCGGGATTTCAACGTGGAGGGGACCAAAGTTTTTCCGGTCAGCGGCGAGCAGGGCTTCGAGCTTGCCGATGGCGGCCATGATGCTGCCGGTATCCGATTTGCGCAGACGGGACTCAAACTCTTTGAGGAACCAGCGGCCCCGGTCTGACTGCTTCACGGCTGCCATCACGTCATCAAAGTCCAGGGTTGGCTCGGCCACAGTCATTTACGCACTCCACACGACCCCACAGCTCGCTGCAGGGCACACATGCGGGGATATTCATGGAAAATGGTGAACATCGGGTTTAGAGCGGCGGCCATGACGGCGCGCCGGTTCAGCCTGCAATTTTCACTCGCCTATGCCCTGATGATGCTGGGCACAGGCGTGCAATTGCCGTTCCTGCCACTGTGGCTTTCGGCCAAAGGTGTTGATGCCCCCGGCATCGGCTTCATCATCGCCGGCATGATGGCGGTGAGGGTGGTCTCGGCACCGCTTTTTGCCTGGCTCGCCGACCATATGCAGAGGCGCCGCCTGGTCATCCGGACCTGTGCCGTGCTGGCCTTCATCACCTATTCAAGCCTTGGACTCATGGATGGCTTCTGGCCCATCGCCCTCACGGCGGTGCTGGCGTCGTTCTTCTTTGCCCCGGTCTTTCCGCTGTCCGAGGGCTTCAGCGTCGACGCCAGTGCCGCCCTCGGGCTCAACTATGGCCGCATGCGGCTGTGGGCGTCTGTCAGTTTTCTCGCGGGCAGCCTGGGCTCTGGCGTGCTGCTGTCCCACCTTGATGCGCTCTCGGCCGTGTGGATTCTGGCTGGCGCCATGGGGCTCACCGTGATTTCAGCCCTGGTGCTGCCCGATGAGGCGGTGGCGTTCCAGAACAGCGAGCCAGACCCGGCACCAGCCGTCAGTGCCGGGCGCCTGCTGTTCCTGTCGAGTTTCCCGCTCTTTGTCATCACGGCAGCGCTGGCCCAAGCATCCCATGGCATGATGAACAGCCTTGGCTCGGTCCATTGGCAGTCCATTGGTTTTTCGCCGGCGGCCATCGGACTGTTCTGGGCCATCGCCGTTTCCACGGAAGTTCTGCTTCTGGTGTTCTCCCACGACATTGTCAGCCGGTTTGGCGCAGGGCCGCTCTTTCTCATGGGCATCGGCGGCGGCATTTTGCGCTGGGGGCTCAGCGCCTTTGCCACGGACCTTTCCTTCATCATGGCGCTGCAGACATTGCATGCGGCGTCCTTTGCCATGACGCATCTCGGCACCATGTACATGATCCGGTTGATGGTGCCGGGCCATGTGCGCAACCGGGCCCAGGGCATCTACAGCGCGCTCTCCGGCGGGCTGTTCACGGCGGGTGCCATGTGGGTGTCCGGACCGCTGTTCCAGCACTATGGAAGCCATGTCTATCTTTTCATGGCGCTCATTTCGGCAGTGGCATTCGCCATGGCCGTCACACTGTTGCGGGTCAACCCCACAGTGCGGGCGGCGGCAGCAGCATAGTGCTGCCTTCAAAACTGATTGCCGGTTCGCGGTCTTTCTGAAGCAGAAGCGGCCCATCCAGATCCACATAGCGGGCGAACTGGCCCAGAAGCATGGCCGGGGCCATGGCAAGTGACGTCGCCACCATGCAGCCCACCATGATGGCGGTGTTCTGGGCAACAGCGGCGCGGGCGAGGGCGAGTGCCTCCGTCAAGCCGCCGGTCTTGTCGAGTTTGATGTTGATGGCATCATATTTTCCGCGCAGGCCCTCCAAGGAATCCATGCCATGGACTGATTCATCGGCGCAGATCAGGCAATCGCGGGAAAGGTCACCGAGCGCCGCGTCAGCGCCCGCGGGCAGCGGCTGTTCCACCAGTTCAACGCCCGTGTCCCGGCAGGCCAGCAGCATGGCCTTCAATTGTGCTGTCTCCCAGCCCTCATTGGCATCGACGATGAGGCGGGCATCCGGCACCGCCCGGCGCACGGCATTGAGGCGCGCCGCATCACCGTTGCGTCCCAGTTTGAGTTTGAGGAGTGGCCGATTGCTGGCCTTTGCGGCGGCCGCCATGGCGTCGGCTGTGTCGAGGCTGATGGTATAGGCAGTCAGAAGCGGCTGTGGCGGTGCCAAGCCCGCCATTTGCCAGGCGGGTACGTCAAGTTCCTTGCAGCGCAGATCCCACAGGGCGCAATCAAGGGCGTTGCGGGCCGCTTGCGGCACGGGCAATTGCTGAATGGACGCGAAATCCAGCGCCACATCCGTTTCGCCACGCAAGGCCATGAGGGACGCCAGAACCTGCGGCACGGTTTCGCCATAGCGCTGGTAGGGCACACA
Organism: Hyphomicrobiales bacterium; assembly: GCA_031431295.1. Taxonomy (GTDB): domain Bacteria; phylum Pseudomonadota; class Alphaproteobacteria; order Rhizobiales; family Aestuariivirgaceae; genus Aestuariivirga. Next base: position 6,088 of record JANPDD010000112.1, read on the forward strand.
CTCGCCACGGCCCGATTTGCCGTTTCGCTGCAAGGTCACAACGACAACATCGGCGTGGGTCTTGCTGCCCCGGGCGATGGTGAAGGTTTGGGCCAACGGCCAGGACTCATGGGCGGCCGAGAGTTTTACCTTCACCGCATCTGCGCTCATGCCTCGGCGACGCGGCCGGAGACCTCCGCCAGCATCAAGTAGACCTCACCGTTCTGCGAGGCCAGCACATCATCAATCGTTGTGCTGCCGCCGGGCGTCTCTGCAAGGGTGTCGAGCAGACGCTCAAACAACCTGATGTAACCGTTGATGCGGCTGCGCAACAGCCGTTCCTCGGCATAGCGGGCGGCCAGGTTCTTGATGTTGCGCCTGGCGCGGCTGTCGTGCAGGCGCTGGGTGTAGATGCCTTTGTCGCCGGCAGTGAAGCGCTTTTCAAGATCGCGCGGCAGGCCGCCGTCGATGGCTTCGACCACTTCGCGTGATGAGGCATGGAGCTTCTGGGTCGCGGTTGAGATCTCGCGGGCAATCGAACCGCTCAATTCCTTCACTGCTGGTGGTGACGCCTGCCTGACGGGTTGGCCGAGTGTGATCCGCAGGGGCGGGCCGCCTTGGGGTTTTGTCTCGCGTGGTGCGGGCCTTGGCATGGCAGTTGACCCTGCCAATGGTCCTGAGAGGGCTTCGACGCTGGCAGCGATCTGCGCCATGGTTCCTTCCAGGCTGGTGCCGGGGCTTGCGGATTTCAGTTCATTGCGCTCCGCCGTGCGGGCGCTGCCTTTCTCCGCAAACCGCTCCTGCTCTTTTCTCGGGGCGCTCATCGTTCCGGAAAGGGGAGCGGAAAACGAGGCGCCCTCAGATTTTCCCGAGGGGGGCCCGGATGGACTTCGTCCGCCGCCTCCGTAACCCGGGTTGTAGGCCGTGGGGCTTGAGTAATCGAGAGTGCCGCTCTGGCGGCGCACCACGTCTGACAAGGCGTTCAAGGCCGCAATCTGGTCCGCCACCACGCGGCGCATGGCATCGGCGTTGGCGCGGGTCTCCTCGGGCAGATCGATGACCGCACGCTTCAATTCGTTGCGGGCGGAATCGATGTCTTTCACCACCTGCTGGGCGGTGATGCGCATGTCCTGGGCGGTTTGCTGGAAATCACTCGCGGTTGACGACAGCATTTCATTCATGCTCGAAAGGGCGCGTTCATGCTGCTCGCGCAACAGGCGTGCGGCCTGGTTGACCTGGCCCGCCGACGAGCCTTCAAGGCGCTTCAATTCCTCGTCCAGCCTGCCGATTGCCACATTGGTCTGTTCGGTGACGATGCGGCTGATGTCGCGCGAGCGGTTTTCGGCGGAGTTGAGCGACTTCTCGATCATGGACATGTAGTTGGCCATGACCCCATCCACCTCCGAGGCGCGGCGCGAGGTTTCGCTGACGAGCGAATCCAGAACCTCGCGGCGGTTCGAGAGCATGCGCTCCATTTCCGCGTTGAACTTGTCGATGGAGCGGTCAACGAGGGATGACACATCGTCAAGGCGCTCGGAAATGCGGGTTCCCGTCACTTCCAGCTTGCCCGTCAACTGCATGGAAATGCCTTCCAGGCGCTGGTCAATGTCACCTGCCGCAGCCGCCAACTGATCGGCAAGATAGGTGTTTGCCGTTTCAATGTGGTGGGAGAACTTGCGATGGGCCTCGTCGATCTTGCCGGACGAGCTTTCGGCAGCCGTGGTGAACTCGCTTGCCGCCTGGTCAATGCGTCCGCTCAACAGGCCCGTTTCCTGCTCGAAGCGGCCCTTGATTTCCATGGCGGTGTTGCCAAGGCCTTCAACAAAGGCGGTCTGCGCCTTGCTGAACGTCGTCTCCATGCTGCTTGAGGTCTGGTCCAGGGTTGAAACGAACTGGTCCGTGCTGCCGGTGAGGCGGTTGGTAACGTCCGATGTGACACGTTCGAGATGGCTTGAGGCAATGTCGAACCGTTCGCCCAGGTCGCGGGCGGTTTCGGTCAGCTGGTCAGCCATCTTGTTGGTGTTGGTGGTGAAGAGGCCGGTCAAATCACTGGTGGCCTGGTCCAACTGGTTGCCGAGGCGCTGTTCGGTTGCCTCGAGGAGCGAGCCAAGCTGGTTCGAGGATGCATCGAGCTTGCCGGTGAGTGACTGGGTGACATCAACGACGCGGGTTGTGACCACGCCGGCGGTCGCTTCAATGTTTTCATTGATGCGCAGCGCAATCGATTCCAACTGGTCGTTGACATGCAGGGACGTTTGTTCCAGGCGGCCATAAAGCTGCATGGACGTGTCGTTCAGCCTGTCGGTGAGGTTGCCGGCCGAGCTTTCGAGAACCTGGATCATGCCGTCGCGGGCGGTGCCCAGCTTGTCGACGAACTCGCCTGAAATCGCGATGAGGCGGTCAGTGACGACGCCGCCCGAGGTTTCAATGGACGATGACAAGGCGAGGCCCGAATCCTGCATTTGCCGGCTGACGATCTCAGCCGTTTCCTTGAGGTGGGCGGAAATCGTGCCGCTGGTGTTGACCAGGAGGTCGTTGACGCCGGCACCTGTGCCCTGCAGCTGGTGGGCAACGGCATTTGCGGCTTCGCCGATTTTCTGAACCGTTGCCGTCGAGATGTTTTCAAGCTTGCTGCTGGTGAAGTTGAGACCGCTTTCAAATGTTCCCATGGCCTGGGTAAAGGCGCCGCTAAAGGCCGTGGTCATGGATTCCGCCGATGTTTTCATCGAGCCGGAGAGGGCCGTGGTATATTTGGTGATCTGCTGGCCGAAGGATTCCGCCGTGCGGTCGAGGCGGTCAATGGCGCCGCTGTAGGTGGTTTCGAAGGTGCCGGTCACGGCAGCGGTCGAATCGCGCAGCGCCGTGGTGAAATTGTTGGTGTGGCTGTCCACCGTGTCGGTGAGCGAGGACACGGTGCGGTCCAGCTTGCCGATGGCGTCTGAATAGCTGGTGTTGAAGCCTGAGGTGAGCTCGCCCGTGGCGTCACGCATGGCCTGGGTCAGGTTGAGCGCATGCTGGTCCACCGTGTTGGTGAGCGTTGTCACCGTCTTGTCGAAACGTTCGATGGCACCGCCATAGGTGGAGTCAAACGTGCCCGTCAATTCCCGGCTGGCTTGCTGCATCGTGGAAATGAAGGAATGGGCGTGTTGGTCAATGTTGCCGCTCAATGCCGATGACGCCTGCTCGATGCGGCCCGCGTAATTGGTACCCGAGGCATCCAGTTGCGTGAGGAACTGGTTGCCGGACTGGTCGAGACCTGCAAGGATTTGCGTTCCCGCAATGTTGATGCGTTCAGCGAGGCGGCCGGTTGCATTGTCGAAGTTGCCGGTGATCTGGCTTGCGGCCTGGTCCACAAAGGTCGTGAGGTCGGTGCGTGACTGGCTGACGCGGGTGATGAATTCGACAGAAACGTTCTGCAGGCCTTGCGTCACCAGGGCGCGGCTGTCCTCGATGCGCTGGGCCGTGTCGACACCGGCGCGTTCGATGAGGCTGGCGATTTCACTCGACGTGGCCTTGAGGTGATAGCCGATGTTGTCGCTGATCGAGCCCACGGTCTGCTGCAATTCGCCTGCCGCCTGCTTGATCTGGCTGGCAGAGGCACCGGAGATGCGCTCAATGGTGCTGCCCACCTCGTTGTTGGCGATGACAATCTGGTCAGCACTCTGGCGCATGAGCTGGATGAGGTTGGCCTCCATACCCTTTACTTCGCCGCCGAACTTCCTCGATTCCTGGCCCAGCGTGTTGGCGGAGGTGTTGAGAATCTGCACATAGTCCTGGAGTTGCGTGGAGAAGCCGCGGAAATCGTTGATCAGCATGGTGGACATGCGTTCAAACTGCGAGGAGTGGCCGCCGATTTCCTGGCCTGCAATGGCCGCACGTGTCGAAACATCCTCAATGGTGCGGGCAAGTTCCGCGGTTGAACCCTTCAGGCCATCTTCAAGGCGCGAGAAGGTGGAGAGTGCGACGTTGATGACCTGGCTCAGGTTCTGGGTGTTGTTTTCAAGGCGCGTGAGAAGCGGGGCTGCTTCGCCACCCACAAGCTGGCTTGTCTGCTGCAAGGCCGCGCGTTGGGTTTCAAGGCCGCTCACGAGATTGCGGATGCGGTCTTCATTGGCACCGAAGGCGCGCTCAACGGCGGAGATTTCCTTGTGGACGATTTCCTCAAGGGCGGCAGCGCGCTGATAGGCATGTTCAACGCCACCGACGAGCAGGTCAACCTCCTGGCGCACGGTCTGGGCAATCGAGGTGAGGCCGTCAGCCGCAATATCCTGCGGGCGGATGAGGCGCATGGACGATTGCATCAAGACTTCGGAGACCTGGCGCAGATGCTGGGCGTGCCAGAGATAATGCGTCATCACCCAGACGGCGACGATGGGCAGGCCCAGCACGGCAAGCCCACGCAGAATGATTTCACCGGGAACCTGCACGCCGTTGAAGAGTGCCACGACCAGCGGCTGGTTGAGGAAGAGATAGCCCAGTACCCAGAGGAAAGAGAAAACAATGGCCGGAATGTAAATTGAACTGGCGGGCTTGCGGCGCAGGCGCGCCAACAGCATGGCCGTGCCCGGATCATTTTCATTGGCCGGCCGGCTGCGGATCTGCGGCTCGGCAGGTGCGGGCCGGTCACCGTCGGCAGCCAAGGCTGCAAAACGCTCCCTGCGGCCCTTGTCAGATGGATTTTTCGCCATGTATTCACCCGCACTCTCAGGTCACAGACTTACGCCGCGACTCTCAAACTCTTGCCCTTTTCAAACAACCGGAGCGTGAGATATGCGCGCACCGGGGCCACTGCCTGACTGGGACATTACCACCATCTTAACCGAAGCCAGGCTCCGCTAGAACCCTTTCCAGCCCTCGGGTCCGCCGTAAATGAAAGTTTGGTTAAAATTGTGGAGCAATTTGATTCGATTCAGGAAAGTGGTGGTTAGTCCCGTTTGTTCAGGGCTTTGCATGGAGTTTCTGGCAGTTTCGAGGTCCAGAAACAAGGACTTGGCGCGGTGGCCCCACACCTCAGACAGAACCGCCTCCTGCAACCTTTGCTGGTTGACCCCCTGATTTTTGACCGGGAGCACTTCGAACGCCAGACTTTTGGCGACGTGGGCTTGCAGCGGGAAATCATCCAGCTTTTCCTGGCGCAAGCCGAAGATGCCCGCAAGACACTGGCGTTTGCCATGTCGGACACGTCGTGGCGGTTTTTGACGCACACGCTGCGGGGTGCTGCTTCTGCCGTCGGGGCATTGCGCATTGCCGAACTGGCGAGCGTCTGGGAACTGGGCGACAAGCCCGGTGACGATGCCGCACGGAGCGCGCTGGTTCAGGTTTTCAAAGACGAGCTTGCGGCATTTTCACTGTTGGTCGCTGACTATCGGGATTGAAATTCCCGCTTTGCCAAGACAGTTGCCATGACTGTAGCCATGACAGTTGCCATGATTGGGGCCTTCACCTAAGAGACCGCCAATTATCAAATCGGCAGAAACAATGGCGAAGATCATCTTCATCCAACACAACGGGACGGAAACCGAAACCAACGGCATTCCCGGCATGACCGTCATGGAAACGGCGATCAAGAACCAGGTGCCGGGCATCGACGCTGATTGCGGCGGGGCCTGCGCCTGTGCGACCTGCCATGTCTATGTGGGTGAGCAATGGCAGGAAAAGGTTGGCAAGCGCAGCGCCATGGAAGAGGACATGCTCGATTTCGCCTTCGATGTGCGCGACAATTCGCGCCTGTCGTGCCAGATCAAAGTGAGCGACGCGATTGACGGGCTTCGCGTCACGGTTCCTGAAAAACAATTCTGAGGGCGGGCATGCCGAACTCCATCACAACAGACGCAATCACAACAGACGCGATCACCACGGATGCAGTCATCATCGGGGCCGGACCGTGCGGCCTGTTTTCGGTGTTTGAGCTGGGACTGCTCGATATCCGCTGCCAGGTCATCGACATTCTGGACCGGCCGGGCGGGCAGTGTGCCGAGCTTTATCCGGAAAAACCCATCTATGACATTCCGGCACTGCCCATTGTCACGGGTGCCGAACTCACGCAGCGGTTGATGGAGCAGTCCAAGCCCTTCAAGGCCGGATACCACTACAATCAGATGGTGACATCGCTCAAGAAGCGCGGCGACAGTGATTTTGAACTGACGACCGATGGCGGTCTCACATTCCATTCAAAAATTGTGGTGATTGCGGCCGGTGGCGGATCGTTTCAAGCGAAGAAGCCGCCCATTCCCGGCATTGAGGCCTATGAGAACACAAGCGTGTTTTATTCGGTCAAGAAGATGGAACAGTTCCGCGGCAAGGATGTGTTGATCGTGGGTGGTGGTGATTCAGCACTCGACTGGACCAACAACCTGCAGCCCCTTGTCCGGAGCCTGACACTGTTGCACCGGCGCGATGATTTCCGTGCGGCACCCGACAGCGTGAACAAGATGCGGGCCCTGGTGGCGGCGGAAAAAATGTCATTGAAGATCGGTCAGGTGACGGGCCTCAAGGGTGAGCATGGCCTATTGTCCGCAGCCACCGTCAAGGGTGCGGATGGCAATTCCTTCGATGTCGTGACCAATGCCATGCTGCCGTTTTTCGGGTTGACGATGAAGCTCGGCCCGGTGGCGGATTGGGGGCTCAACCTCAATGAAAACCTGATCAAGGTTGACACGGAAAAATTTGAAAGCTCGGAGCCTGGCATTTTCGCCGTGGGCGACATCAACACCTACCCTGGCAAGGTGAAACTCATTCTCTCGGGTTTCCATGAGGCAGCATTGATGGCGCAACAGGCTTTCCACCACATCAATCCGGGCCAGCGGCTGATGTTCCAGTACACAACGTCAAGCACGAACTTGCAGAAGAAATTGGGCGTTGCCTGAGGTGTTGCGACTGTCAGCGCGCCTTCGGCAGGCGATTGCGCAATTTGCGCCGTGCCGCACTGGCAGCTTCGCGGCGGTTCGGACGGCCCAACAACTTTCGAAATCCGTCGCGGCGTTCGTGGACTGAGGCAATGGCAAGGCCGATTGGAACGCCGACTTCAACAAGCAGGGCCTCGCCCAGTTGCAGGCTTGATTCGATTGTCTCCGGCACGGCCTCATTGACGCCATTGATATAGAGTCGCATGGCGTGGCGCTCATCGCGGGCCCTGGCGATGATCTTGATCGCCGGATTCTCAAGGCGGGCCATGCGCACGATCTCTTCGGCCTGTGCAGGATTGTCCATGGTGATGGCCAGGGCCTTGGCGCTCGCTATGCCGCATTTTTGCAGAAAATTGCTGTCACAGGCGTTGCCATAATAGATGGCGTGGCCGTCCTTGCGCTTCTGGCCCACGAGCTGCACATCCTGGTCGATGGCGAGATAGCTCAGCTTGTGTTCGTCCAGCATGGACGCCACAAGCGACCCCACGCGGCCGAAGCCCGCGATGATCACATCTGGCGCATCGCCAATTGCGATGTCGGGCTGTGGAAGGTCGACCAGTGCCAACTGTCTTTGTCTCATGTTGCGCAAAAGCGGGCGCGCGGCGCGCGCAAGAACCGGCAAAGCGAACATGGTGAGCGAGACAACCAGGAGGACAGGTGCCGTGTCTGTGCCGGAGACAAGCCCCGCCGCCGTTGCCGCTCCGAGGATGACGAAGGCGAATTCACCGGAGGGACCAAGCAGGAGCGAGGTTTCAACCGCGGCGTGGCGCGCCACACGGAAATACCGGGCGAGGAAAAAAATGATTGCGGCCTTGAGGATGACAAGGCCGATGGCCAGCCCCAGTATGCGCACCGGTTCAGCGGCGATCCCCTGAAGGTCGAGGCTGAGGCCCACCAGCAGAAAGAACAGGCCAAGCAGCAAACCCTTGAAAGGTTCGACAATGGCCTCGACGGCACGGCGGTATTCGGTTTCGGCCAGCGTGAGGCCCGCAATGAAGGCGCCCAGCGACATGGAGAGGCCCGCCGACGTGGCAATGGCGCCCGTGCCAATGGCAATGAACAGCACCGCCGACATGAAGAGCTCCGGGCTGGCGCTGGCACTCACCAATTTCAGCAGGGGCCGCAAGGCGTAACGCCCCACCAGGATGATGGCGCCGGCTGCGGCTGCGACCTGTACCAGGGTGAGTGCGAGGCTGTAGACCAGGTCTCCCGACGTTGGCCGTGCCATGACGCCGATCAGCATGAGCATGGGAATGACGGCGAGGTCCTGCATCAGCAGCACGGCAAAGCTGGTGCGGCCCGCTTGCGTTCCAAGGCGGCGCTCATCAGAAAACATTTGAACCACAATGGCCGTGGACGAAAGCGACAGGGCCATGGCCAGCACCAGCGCCACCTGCTGGCCAAAGCTGAGAAAGAGCGCAGCCCCGTAGACCAAGAGAAGTGTCAACGCGATCTGCAGGCCACCAAGGCCGAAGACCAGGCGCTTCATGGTGAGCAGGCGTTCAGGCGAAAGCTCAAGGCCGATCAGGAACAACAGGAACACAACGCCGAGTTCGGCGAGCAGGGAAATCGCCTGCGGGTCCACAAGGGCAAGATTGGAAAGGGCCGGCACATAGATGACAAGTTGTCCCAGAACCTGGGGCCCCAGGACCACGCCCACCAACATGAAGCCAAGGATGTTGCTGATGCCCAAGCGCTTAAGCAGCGGAATGGCAATGCCCGCCGTGCCCAAGACGATGAGCACATCCTTGAAGTGGGAAAGCGATTCTGTTGCCATGGCCTTGGTTAGCCCAGATGCACAGGGGGATGAACCCGGTAATTCATCCGCACCTTGTTTCAGGTTCTGCGGGCGAGGACAAATTTCGTGGCCAGCATGCCCGCCGCCATGGCGGCAACAAAGATGAAGCCCTGACTGTAGCCAAAGACGAGGCTTGCAACCGCAGGCCCAGGGCAGAAACCGCTCAACCCCCAACCCAGGCCGAACAGTGCGGCACCGGCGATGAGACGGGCATCAATCACGCCCTTGCCGGGAACGTAAAACTGATCGTCGAAGAAGGGTTTGCCGCGTGCGAACACAAGCCGGTAGCCGATGAATGTCACGACAAGTGCGGCACCCATGACGAAAATGAGTGTGGGGTCAAAGGTGCCGAACAGATCCATGAAGTTCAGCACCTTCATGGGATTGACCATGCCTGAAATCGTAACGCCCGCACCGAACAATGCACCGGCAAGCAAAATGGAGAGGAGCCGCATGTCAACCGCCCAGCCCATGGCGCGTCACCAGCACGGTGAGGATCGCCACCACCATGAAGACGATTGTAGCCGCAAGCGAGCGGAGCGAGAGGCGCGCCATGCCGCAGATGCCGTGACCCGAAGTGCAGCCGTTGCCCAGTGTCACGCCCGCGCCAACAATGAGGCCGCTGATGATCGTCATGGCCGGGCCGGAGGGAAAGCTGATTTCGCTGCCATCAATAAACAGCCAGCCGGAAATGGCTGCGCCAAGCAATAATCCCAGCATGAATATGCCCCGCCAACGCATCTGGGCGTCAATATTGAGTGTCAGCAGGCCTGAGAAAATGGTGCTGGCCCCGGCAATGCGGCCCGCCGCCGCCATCAGCAGCACCGCCGAGAGGCCGATCAAGAGGCCACCCAGCGTTCCTGCCCAAGGGGTGAATTCAGTTGCCGTCATGGCATTTCTTCGTTGTTTCGTTGCTGAGGTCTGCGGCGTGACAATAGACACGGGGCTCACTATTGGAAAGGGCCATGGAGAACGTCAAGCCCGTAACGTGGGTGCTGTTGGGTGCGCGTATGGGCGACAATGCCCAGGCAACAGCACTTGCCAGGCTGGTCGGCGGCACTGTCATCGAAAAGCAACTCACTTTCAATGCAACGGCCAGGTTGCCCAACATTCTGTGGCGCGGGGGATTTTCGTCCCTCACGGCGGCGGCGCGGGCGCAGGTCGCAAAGCCCTGGCCCGATCTAGTTATTGCGACGGGGCGGCGGACGGCACGGGTCAGCCTTGGGATCAAGCGTGCGTCGGGTGGCCAAACACGGATTGTGCAGATCGGCAGGCCTCGGCTTTTGCTGTCATGTTTTGATCTCGTGGTAACGACGCCGCAGTATGGCTTGCCGCCAGCGGCAAACCTTGTTGAATTGGCGTTGCCGCTTGCACCACCACGGACACACAATGCAGCGGATATCGAAGAATTCAAGACCCTGTGGCGGAAGCTGCCACGGCCGTGGATTGCCGCCGCAATTGGTGCCGCCAAATATCCCATCACTTTTGCTGCGGCGGAACACGCCGGGTTTGCCCGCGGTCTTGACGCATTGGCGTTGAAAACCGGGGGCAGCGTCATAGTGATGGAGTCACCGCGGACGCCACCCGGCGGGCTCGACACCATTGTTCAATGCCTTTCGGCACAGCACTGGGCCTGGCGGCGTGGCCGTGGCGCAAATCCCTATGGCGCGGCCCTCGCCCTGGCAGACCGCTTTGCCGTCACTTCTGACAGTGTTTCGATGGTGGCCGACATGCTGCAGACCGGCAAGCCCACACAGGTCTTTCACTTGCCGGTCAAACGTCTCGCGCCGCGATGGTCGGCGGCTTCTGGCCCGGCGGGATGGCTTGCCCGAAACGGGCTGCTGTCGCCGCCCCGTGATGTGGCGCGCCTCATGGGCATGCTCGACAAGCGGGGCTGGATCGGTGACCTGGCAACTGGGTGCGAGCCTGCGCAAGGAACCACGGTTCGCGCCGCGCTGGACGCAGCGCAGGGCGAACTTGTGCGGCGCATCAGGGCAATGGTGAGTGGACCGAGCCGTTGATCAAGCGCAGCACCGATGCCGGCAATCGGTAATAGACGTTGCGCAGGGCTGGCCTGATGTGGCGGAGGTAGACATGGCCCGCCCAATAGCCCTTGCGCGAGAGCGGCAGAAAATAGTCCTCCGTCGGCACACAGCCGGATGACCAGGACTCCTTGTGGGCGTCATAGGGCACCATGAGATCAAAGCGGGAAAGCCCGGCAGACAGGCAGGCGCGCTGCGAATAGTCAAAATGCAGGCGGCCGGGTGAAAGGTCCGTCAGTTCATTCGCATGGGAGGTGATGTAGGCGAAGTGGACACCGGCAAAGCGGAAGGCAATTTCCCAGGAGAGCGCGCGCTCACCGGCTTTCATTTCGGTCACCACCATGTCGAGGCCGGGTTCGGCGCTGCGCGACAACTGCTTCAGGAAACCGGCATGACCCGGGCAATTCAAGACCAGGTTCATGCGGCCACGCTCGGCCAGCCACTTGTTTTTTTCCGCAATGGCTTCGTCGATGGCGCGATCGGATTGCGCGCCCAGGGGAAGTCGCGTGAAGCTGACCGGGCCCAGCTCTTCCAGTTTTTTCCTGATTTTCTTGCGGCGCTTGCGCTGTGTGCCGGTGTATCGCTCTTCATAGGCGGACTCCGAGGCAAAGGCCGTGAGGTCAAGGTAGGGTGCGCGCTCATCAAACCTGGCATTGACGAGAAACTGGGCGGCAACCGTTGCCAGGGTGCTGTCGTTTCGCACATGGCGCAGGCGCAGCATGTCAATGTTGTTGAGGCGGCGCAGCAAGTGGAGCGCGGCGGCAATCCACAGCTTCGGTTGCTCATCGCTGGAGCAGATCACATCACCATATTGCCCGAACGGTTCCGAAAGCCAGGTGAGGACCCGCAGTCCCATGGGCCTTTGCACGGCCAACGGCCAGGCAAAGACCAGTTTGCCGTTGTTGAAGCCGGCGAGGATCTGGATATCGGCGCCGTGGCCGGGTGCACAATAGGTTTTGCACCAGGCGGCAAGCCAATCAAAACTCTGGAATACCGTGGGACTGGTGCATGCCGCTTTCTCCAGGGCCTGCCATTGTTCGCGCAGGGCAAGAAATCCCTGCAGGTTGGAAATGAGACTGAGGTGGGCGGTGGCGGGAATTTGCGCCTGCGCGTCAACCTCCTGCCGCGCCGCAGTTCCTTGCACCAGCACATCGCTGCCGTCCGCCAAACCTTGCATCAGGAACCCACATCCTCAACTTGACCGCCGGTAATCTGGCGGCAATCTGGGGGCAGTCTGGCGGCAAATTACCAAGAAAGAACGGCGAGGCCCGCACATTCGGGGACATGCTTAATCAAAAGTAAACGCCAAGCCTGTGCCAGCGGATGCGGGGATCATGGACCTGCGGCACAAATGAGGGTTGGGGCCTTTGGCTTTCGTTGCGCACCACCACCTGATTTGCCGGTCCCCTGCGCAGCGCCTGCAGGCGGGCCACGCGATCCTGCGTGGGAGGGTGGGTGCGCAGGATCGACGGCTGCGGCATGCGGCCACCGGGCAGCAGCATGCCCTCCCACACTCCGCCCTGTTTTGCTTCCAGAAGCTGCAGGGCGGAAGCCAGGCCATCGGGATCGCCTGTCAGTGTGGCACCGTCGAGGTCGGCGTCATATTCGCGGGCCCGTGACAGGCCAAGCTGGAGAATGCCGCCGATCGTTGGCGCGAAGATCAGGAGGGCGAGGCCGAGCAACGGGATGTCGAGACCCGTTCCAAAAACCAGTGGAATGCCGATGAGGCCCAGGGTGGACATGAAGCCGGTGATGCGGTTCAGGATGTCGGCAAGGCCCATCACCCTGAGATCGCCGTTCATGATGTGGGCCGTCTCGTGGGCAAGGATGCCCGCAATTTGACGCATGTTCATGGTGCGCAACAGGCCGTCGGTGATGGCGATGGCGCTGTCTTCCCTGCGGCCCACGGCAAACGCATTGAGCATTTTTGTTGGCACATGGTAGAGATCAGGTACCGTCGGCAGATCGGCCTTTGCGGCGAGTTCACGCATGAGCTGTTGCAGCTCGGGCATTTCCGTTCCCGTGATGGGCCGGGCCTTGTAGAGGTTCAAGACCAACTTTGGTGAAATGCGGCCAAGGCCCGCAAGCCCCACGGCACCCAAGACCGCTGCACCGACCAAGCCGCCGATGCCGAGGACCGACCAGGCCATCAACCCCATGACCGCGGCGGTCGCCGCAATCAGCACACCCGTGTGCAGCGCATTGCGGAAATTGTGGCGGCGCTGAATGTCACGATTGAGGTTGGCCTGGACCATGGCGTGTATCCTCCTCGCTGAAACTGATGACCTGGCGCAGAACCTTGCCGAGGGACCGGCGCGCCGGGGTCGGTGACGGAATGGGGCGGCAGACGTCCATGGCAGCAAGGCCGATGCGGCCTGTCAATATGCCGTTCACAGCGCCTTCGCCAAAGCGGGCGGAAAGGCGGCCCAACAGGCCCCGGCCGACGACATGCTGTATGAGGCTGTCGGACAAGGCGAGGCCACCGGTCACGGCAAGGTGGGTAACAACCATGCGGCCCAATTTGAGTGTCGCAAGTGTCGATGGCCTGCCGCCATAGAGCGATGCCAGTTCACGCAGCATGGCGAAATTCTGCGCCGCGACGAAAAGAATGTCGAGGGCGGCGGCAGGTGTGACGGTGGTGAGCAGGGTGACACGCCGGGCGCGTTTGGCAATGACGGCATGGGCGCGTCCGTCCAAAGGTTCCATGATGAGCCGTTCGGCGAGCTTGATGCGGTCCTTTGGGTCCATGATGTCGTTGCCATGGCTGGCAAAGGCCTTGAGTGACCAGGCGACGTCAGGCCGACCGCGATAGAGATCACGCAAACCGGCAATGGCGTTGCGGGCTGCCTCGGCCTCATCGAGATTGATGGCGCGGGACACGGTTTCCTGCAGGGCCTCAATCCTGTCGAGGCGGATAAGCCCCCACACTTCCCGGATGATAATGGCAAGTGCGGCGGTTGCGGCCAGGCCTGCTATGCCAGTGACCATCCACCCCAAGGCAGGCGAACGGGCAGAGGAACTTTCAATCAGTTGTGTGGTGGCCATTCCTGCCCACAGTGCCGCAAGTGCCGCAAGGGTGGAAAGAAGCAACGCACCCCAGCGGAAACCACGCGTACCTGATTTTGCATGAGTTGCAGGCACGACAGCGAGGTCCTGGTCGATGTGTTCAGGCTCGAAATTGATGTGCGGCACGGACCGGGCTTTTTGAGCGTGCGGCTTGGGTTTTGATTTGCCATGGGACTGGGGGTCTGGCGTTGCCGGATGTTGAGCAGCCTGATTTTCACTGGGGCCCAGCACGAAGGCCTGGGGTTTGCGGCTCATGTGATGCGGTCTCCCAGCAGAAATTCAACGGCCCGGTCAAGGCGCACATGGGGAAAGGTCTGCACCAATCCCTGGCCTTGCAACAGTGGTGGACGAAAGCGCACGAATTTCATCTGGCCCGCAAGGCCTCCGTCAAGGGCCAGCGCCGGGATCTCGGGCAGGTCTCCCGGGAACACGGCAGCCTCGGTCGCGCCATCAAAGCTGGTGCCTGCAATTTCCTCATCCCGTTGCGGCGTGCCGACGATGCAGGACAGCTTTTCGCCCTTCTGGGTCACCGTGGCCTCGCGGGTGGCGCGGATGGCGGCAAGGGCGGAGACATCATAGGCGGCTCCCGACAAAGTGGCGCGTACCGCCGCCTCATCCACCAGGACGCGCAGGATATCCTCCAGCCGGTCATGGCTCGTGTGATGCATCTGGTCGGCCTTGGTCGCGGCAAAAAGCACACGTTCAATGCGCCTGCCGAACAGGTTCGTGACCATATTGTTGCTGCCCAGCCTGAAGCAGCCCATGACGTCTGCAAGGGCTGTCCTGAGATCGGCAACGGCACCCGGCCCGGCATTGAGGGCCGCAAGAACATCGACCAGCACGATCTGCCGGTCGAGTCTTGCGAAGTGGCCAAAGAAAAACGGCTTCACCACTTTTGCGACATAGGAATCATAGCGCCGCGCCATGAGGGCGGCGAGGCTGCCGTCGGCGGACTGGTGATCGGGTTTGATGTCGAGGGGGGCAAAGGAGAGGAGCGGTGAACCTGCGAGGTCGCCTGGCATGAGAAAGCGGCCCGGCGGCAGGGTTGACAGGGACACATCGACCTCGCGGCAGCGCGCCAGATAGGTGGTGAACAGCCGGGCCGCCTTCAGTACGGCGGTTTCATCACGGGCGCGCCCACCATCCAGCGTGGCGAGATGGGCAAGCCATGGGGCGGCGTGGTGCGCGCGCGGGAGCTTGCGCGCCTCCGCCACCGTGTGGGCCGACCACTGGGCATAGCTTTGGGCCATGAGCGGCAGATCGAGCAGCCACTCACCCGGGTAATCGATGATATCAACATGGAGCTTGCCGCCGTGCAACCGCCGGGCCAGTAGCCCATGCGGCACGTATTCGAGCGTCAGGCGCAACTGGCTGATGCGCCTCGTGCTCTCGGGCCACTGGCGCTCTGTCGCGGTCAAGGCCGCGATGTGGTCCTCATAGGCAAAACGCGGCAGGTCGTCATCGGGCTGGGGCTCGAGATAGCAGCGCGTGATGCGGCCCTTGGCATGGGCCTCAAACAGCGGCAGCCTGGCATTTTTCAAGAGCGCGTGAATGAGTGCTGTGATGAAAACGGTTTTTCCGGAGCGCGACAGCCCGGTGACGCCAAGGCGCAGCGTGGGATTGAGAAAGCCCGCCGCAAAATCCCGGAGGCCGCCTGCGGCCAGGCGTGTCGTATCGGCTACATCAGAAAATTTCACGTGCCAGCGGCCTCTTTTCCAGCCCCTCTAGAGCAACGGGCAAGCAAGTGGTCCCGGCTTTCGCCGGGATGACGCCACTTGCGAAGCGAAAGTTGCTCCAGATTCAATACGCTACAACAACTTGTCTGCGTTCAATTGAACGCAGGTTGCTGTAGTTGGGAGTTCGGGGCGGCGGACACAAGGGCGTGTCTTCAGTCGTCCCGGTAAACGCGCTCGCGGCGTTCGTGGCGTTCCTGGGCCTCGATGGAAAATGTGGCAATGGGGCGGGCGTCGAGGCGCTTCAGGCTGATGGGATCGCCGGTTTCCTCACAATAGCCGTAGGAGCCTTCCTCAATGCGCTTCAGGGCCGATTCAATCTTTGAAATCAATTTTCGCTGGCGGTCGCGGGTGCGCAGTTCGAGCGAGCGGTCTGTTTCGGAAGAGGCGCGGTCGGCGATGTCCGGCAGCACATGGTTTTCGTCCTGCAGGTGGCTCAGCGTTTCCTTGCTTTCCCGGATGATGTCCTCTTTCCAGTTCAACAGTTTTTGGCGGAAGTAAGCGATTTGCCGTTCGTGCATGAACGGCTCGGAATCGCTGGGTTTGTAGTCGGCGTCCAGAACATCAGACATTTGGTTTTCTCTCACCCAATTCGTTTTTTTGGTTTCGATTTTGGCGGGCTTATAGCCATACCGCTGGATGCCAGCAAGACTTGTCAGGACCGTGAAAATCGTCACCGATTCGCGCTGCCGGGCAAAGCTGTCATAAAAGCCTTACTTTTTCTGTTGGCGCGCCGTGCGGTCAGTTGGAAGCAACTGACCATAAGCATTGCGCGTAAATTCAATGTCTTGGAGCATCTTTCCTCTCTCAAATCGTTTTGATTTGATCGTCCGATGCTCTGGTCATGCCTGGCGCGATTCGTCGATCCTGTCCCTCGCCTGCATCCACCAGTAGGAGCCCTGCACGCCAAGCCTTCCCAAGGGGCCAAAGGCCCAGCGCGGGGCAAATGCGGCAAAGCGGCGCCAGGCGTCATCTTTTCCCGCAATGGCGCGGGCCATGAGAAGGCCCGCCATGGCGGTGGTGTTGAGACCATGCCCGCCAAACGCGGTGGCGAACCACTGGCCTTCCGCGTCACGCCCGATCAGCGGCATTTTGTGGAGGGCATAGCCCATGAGGCCTGCCCAGGCATAATCCATGCTGGGGTCGCCGAGGCCGGGATAAACGGAAAGCATGTCAGCCTTCATGCGCCGGGCCAGGTGGGCGGGCTCCGACAGGCGCGTGGTGATGCGTCCGCCCCAGAGGATGCGGCCGTCATCGATCAGACGGTAATAGTCACCGGTGCGGCGGGTATCGGAGACGGCCTCAGATGTTGCGATTTGATCCTGGCGCAGGGGTTCGGTCACGCAGACGTAGGTTGCGACCGGCAGCACGGCACGGCCCGAGGGCGCATGCAGTTTCGGATCGAGTGCTGACACACAGTGCACAACATGCGGGGCGCGAACCTTGCCGTAGGCCGTTGCGATGACGAAGGCGGCACCATCTTTTGTGCAAGAAAGGGCTGGCGTGTTTTCAAAGAGTGCAGCACCCGCTTCCTTTGCGGCTTTGGCCAGGCGGATTGCATAGTTCAGCGGGTGAATGTGAAAAGCGGAAGGAGAGGAAATGCTTTCGAAATAGCGCGTGCTACGCAGCCTCGCTCTTGTTTCCCCGGTGCTGGCATAGGCCATGGGCTCGCCGAAATGCCGGTGCAGTTTCTCCTGGTATGATTTGAGGCTGCCAGTGTCGCGGTGGCGCTGCACCACGCGCCAGCCATGGCCCATGATGAGCCCGGGGTCATGGGTCGCAAGAAAGTCGCGGACGAATTCCGTGCCTTCGCGGGAGAGGGCATGGAGTTCCTTTGCCGCGTCAAGGCCGACATGGGCAATGATGGCGTCCACGCCCAAGGCAAAGCCGTTGGAGACGAAGCCGCCGTTGCGGCCCGAGGCGCCACAGGCGATGCGCGATGCTTCGAGCAGGACCGTTTTCAGGCCGCGTTTGGCGCAACAATATGCCGTCACCAGCCCGGCGAGGCCGCCACCCACGACACAGACATCCGCAGCAAGGGATTGCCGCAATGGCGCGTAGACATCGCGCCTCGCCGTTGCCTCGTACCAGCTTTCCGCAAGCTTAAGACCATGTCGCAAAATAGGACACTCCGTTCACCACAGACTTAACGGAAATTTAGAAGAACATCTTCAATTTGAGGAGAATAATTGTTTTTGCGGGTGTCATCATGCGTGCAGTGTCCATCATCGCCCTTGCGGCTTCGTCGCTGTCACTTGCCGCATGTGCAGCAGGGGGCGGCGGTTCGGCGCTTGGCCTCGCGAGCAACCTGCCCATTTGCGGTGTGCAGTGCGGGCCGGCACAGGGCGGTGGGTCAACTGGTGGTGGCACGACAACCCCCGAACCCGACACAGATGGTGACGGAACGCCCGACGATACCGACACCAATGGCGGCACAGGTTCAGGTGCAGGGGGAAATGGCACGGATCTCACACCGGCCACGGGTGCGCGCACCATTGCGCTCGAAAGCGGGGCACTGGTCATCCCGTCCAACGGCGGCACGTCGCTGTCTTCACTCTCAACAACCACAACGACATCGGCGGCAGCACATGCGGCGGCGGCTGCGGCCATTATCTCCGGCAGCAAGCCGACCGAACTCAAATTGGCCATCGACACCGAAGGCGACGGCAACACGACATGGGCCGTTCCCGTACTGATGGATGAGTATGCCACCGGCACAAGCAAGCCCGACGCCTTCAACGCACTCCCCGGCAACGTCAATGTCGGGGCTGGCAGCAATTATCGTGAATACCGGGCCCTCAGTTCAAGCCAGAACCGCGACGAACTGCTGCAAGTCTGGGCTTGGGACTACAGCTATGGCATCCAATACCGCAATGCCGCGTCCGGTGATCAGGCGTGGACCTATGGCGGAACCGCGACAACCGCCATGCCGACGTCCGGCACCGGCATTTACGACGGCCGCTTCGCAGCGACGGCCAAGACAGAAAACTGGGACCAGAATGACGCCAACGTCAATCCGAACGCCCTGTGGCAGGTGCAAGGTGATAGCCATCTCGATGTTGACTTTGGCACTGGCGGCGTAACAGGGACACTCACTCCCTCGACCTGGTCGAGCTATCAGCCCGACGCGAGCGTCACAAACTATACCTGGTACACAAACCAATATGCCGTGGATGGCGAAGGTGCGGCGTCCATTGGCACCACTCTTGAACCTGAGTTCAGTTTCTACGGCACGACAATTGCCATCGATGCCACGATCGACCAAACGACCGGCCCCACACCGACAAATTCAGCGAACTTCACGGGCGAAGCCAATCTGAGCGGCGACTTCGTCTCGGGCGACAATCCCGTCTATGGCGGCTTCTTCGGTCCGACAGCCAATGAAGTGGCGGGTGTCTTCAACGTCTATGGCATTGACCCGTCGCCCTCGGGCGGCGACGACGGCATCACCGACGACCGCCGCGGTTATCTGACCATCAACGGCACTTTCAATGGGACTTGCGACCCCGCCAGCACGGGATGCACACCCTGATCAGCCGGTTTCCAAAACTTGCAAAGCGCGTGGGTCTCTGCGCGCTTTCCTGTTTCCTGCTGTGTGTGCCGGCCTTGGCGGCCCAGCCCACGGTTCAGCAAACTTCTGAGTATGAAGCTGCCGACGAGACCTCGCGCGTCAAGCTGCTCATCACGCTATCCAAGTCGGGCCAGCACGGGCTTGCCGCCGATCTGTTGCAACGCTACCCGCTGCAGGGACGGCATGCGGCGGACCGCACCCTTTATATCGAGGGCCTCGTTCTCAAGGCGGAAGGCGACCTCACGGGTGCCGCTAAAAAATTCCGGGCGGCACTGGCTCATGATCCCAAGCTCACACTGGTGCGGGCAGACCTCGCACAGACGCTGGTCGAGCTGCAGCAGGATGACAGCGCCACGCACCATCTCGAACTTCTGGCCGCAGACGCCCCGACGGAACAGGACGCCGCCGGCATCCGGTCATTCATCGACCGGATCGATGAACGCAGCCCCCTCAAGTTCAGCGCCTTCCTTTCACTGGCGCCCTCCACCAACGTCAACAATGGCTCGGGGCACACAACCGTCTATTCCCCGGTGTTCGGCGGTGATCTCACCATTGATGAAGACAGCCGCAAGAAATCGGGCATTGGGGCTGCCGTCGGCGGCAGCGTTGGCTTCACCAAGCGGCTGGGCAATGACTTTCTGTTTGTCGCGGCAGGCAGCGCCGAAGCACGCATTTATGACGACAGCACTTTCAACAGCTATACGTTGAGCCAGTCCGCGGAAATCCGCTACATGTTCGAGCGCGGGTACCTCGGTCTTGGAGCCGTCGCAAGCCAGGCGCTCGACAACGGCGAATTCGATCTGTCCTACATCTCCCATGGCCCGCGCCTCTCCTCGCGCTTCAACCTGACGGCGCGCGACAGGCTGACGGCCTCCACCACCTTTGAGTGGCGGGACTATGCCAGCAATGCCGTGAGCAATGGCACGGCGTGGATCAGCGACGTGGCCTGGACCCATGCCCTTGACTCGTCCTTCAATGTGACCATTTCCGCTGGCTTTGACGATGTCGAGGCACAGTCTGCGATGATCTCCTACGAGACGCGTTCTGCCGGTTTCAGCACCTACAAGGAACTGCCTTGGGGCTTCACCATCAATGCGGCGGGCGAGGTCCGGTTCACCGAGTTTGACGCGCTCAATGTGGTGGCGGGTGTGGTCCGTGAGGATACGCGGCTGATCGGCGGCCTGACGCTCACCAAGCGCGACTTGAATATCCTGGGGTTCGCTCCGGCCGTGAATTACACCTACGTCAACAATGGCAGCAACATTTCTCTTTATGACTATGACAGCCATTCCGTCGATTTCCGGCTGACCAAGGATTTCTGATTTGGTTGCGGCGGGGCGGAGGCAACGCTAAAGCACAGGCCATGCGTTTTTCATCTGGGAAAGAATTCGGCGAACTCGCCCACAAGGCCGTGACGGTGTTCGGCATGTCAGGTGTCGGCAAGACCAGCCTTGCGCGCCTGCTGCTGGGGCACCACTGGTACCATTATTCGGTCGATTACCGCATCGGCACGAAATACATGGACGAGCACATCGAGGACAATGTCAAGCGCGAGGCCATGGCAAACCCATTCCTGCGCGATCTCCTGCGTTCGGATTCCATCTATATCCGCTCCAACATCACATTCGACAACTTGATGCCGCTGTCCACCTATCTTGGAAAGCCCGGCAACCCGGCGAAGGGCGGCATACCCTATGGCGAATACAGGCGCAGGCAGGCCGAGCACCGTGAAGCGGAAATCCGCTCGCTTCAAGACGTGCCTGATTTCATCCGCCGGGCGCGCGAACTCTATCAGTATGAGCATTTCATCTGCGACAGCAGCGGCTCGCTGTGCGAGGTGGCTGATCCCGACGACGCCGCAGACCCCGTGCTCAAGACACTGGGCACACACACCCTGCTTTTATACATTGAAGGCACGCCGCAACACACGGCCATGCTGGTGGAACGTTTCCGCAGGGCGCCCAAGCCCATGTACTACCAGCCGGCGTTTCTTGACAGCACGTGGGCGCAATACAAGACGCTCAACAAGATTGCCCGCGACGATGACGTGGATCCCGACGGCTTTGCCGTGTGGGGCTTTGAGCAACTGCTGCGCGAGCGCATTCCGCTCTATGAGAAGATTGCGCGGAACCATGGCTACAAGGTCCGAATGCGTGACGTACCCTCCGTCACCACTGACGCCCAGTTCGTCAGCCTTGTCAGCAACGCCATTGACCAGAAATAAAAACAATGCCCATTCGCATTCCCAATGATCTTCCCGCCCGCAAGGTGCTTGAGCGCGAGGGGGTGAACCTGATGACGGAGGCCACGGCGTCGCGCCAGGACATCAGGCCGCTGCGCCTGGCGCTGCTCAATCTCATGCCCGAGAAGATCAAGACCGAGACGCAGTTTGCGCGGCTGATCGGGGCCACACCGCTGCAAGTCGAGTTGCATCTCATCCGCGTGGGAAGCCACACGCCCAAGAACACCCCGCAGGAACACATGATCGCCTTTTATGAGGCGTGGGAGGACGTGCGCGGCCAGAAGTTTGACGGCTTCATCACCACAGGAGCGCCCATCGAGCAGATGCCGTTCGAACAGGTGACCTATTGGAAGGAACTGCAGGCGATATTTGACTGGACCAAGGGCCATGTGCATTCCAGCATGAACATTTGCTGGGGTGCGCAGGCGGCGCTGCACCACTTTCATGGCGTGCAAAAACACGCGTTGCAGCAAAAGGCCTTTGGCATCTACCGCCACCGCAACCTCAACCCGTCGTCGCCCTATCTGCGCGGCTTCTCGGACGATTTCTCCATGCCGGTGTCGCGCTGGACGGAAGTGCGCCGGGCGGAACTGCCAGAAACGGGACTTGAGGTGTTGATGGAGTCGGACGAGGTGGGACTGTGCCTGGTCAATGACCCCGGCAACAGGGCGCTCTACATGTTCAACCACATTGAATATGACACAACCACCCTGGCGGATGAGTACAACCGCGACGTGGCGGCGAAAAAAGCCATCGCCATGCCCGCCAATTATTTCCCCGGCAATGATCCCACGCGGCGTCCGGAAAACCGCTGGCGCAGCCATGCCCACCTGCTGTTCGGAAACTGGATCAACGAAGTCTATCAGACCACACCTTTCGACCTTGCGGACATTGGAGGATCGTAGCCATTCGCGCGCATGTGATCTTTAATACTTGACTTGCGTATACCGTTTCAGGAGTGGACATGAAAAACTACCTGATGGAATATGGCCTTGCGTTGGTGGTTTTTCTGGCCATTGACTATGTCTGGCTCAGGTTCATGGGGCCAAATTTCTATGCCGCCGAGATGGGCGGGCTTCTGAAGGCAGAGCCCAATCTGGCAGTTGCATTCCTGTTCTATCTCATGTTCATCGCAGGTCTGGTGGTATTCGTCATCAACCCCGGGGTGAGCAACGGCAGCCTTGGAGAGGCCCTGCTGAAGGGTGCCTTTTTCGGCCTTGTCGCCTATTCGACCTATGATCTCACCAACCTCGCCATCATCAAGGGCTATACGGTCAAGGTCGCTGTGGTGGACATGGCGTGGGGCGCTTCGGTTTCGGCGGCCGTGAGCCTTGCCACAGTCTGGCTGATGCGCCTCATCAACCCTGCATGAGTTCGCAGGCCGCCTGCAGAAGTGCTGGCGATGAAGCAGCGATAACATTGCCGCCCTGGGCCGGGTCATTTCCGGACCAGGAGCCCACCGCAGCGCCCGCCCCTTGCATGATGGGAATGAGGGCGGCGATATCATAGATCTGAAGGCCTGCATCCAAGGCAATGTCGAGATGACCGGCGGCCATCAAGCTGTAGGCATAGCAATCAAGGCCGAAGCGCACGGATTTGGCGGCGCCCTGCAGGCGCGCGAAGGGGTGCTGGTTGTCACCTGAAAAAAGATGGGGAGCCGTGGTGCCGACAAGTGCGTCTTGCAGGCGGCGCCCACCGCCCACATGGATCAACTGCGTATGGCCGCGGTGTTCCAGCCAGGCCCCTTCGGCATGACCATAGAACGTGTCGCCCACAAAGGGCTGGCACATGACACCGAGAAGCGGCGTGCCATCAGCATAGAGGCCAATGAGCGTGGCCCAGGTGGGAAGGCCGATCACGAAAGCGCGGGTGCCGTCCACTGGATCCAGTATCCAGGTGAGGCCCGAGGTGCCGTCGCGGGTGCCATATTCCTCGCCGATGATGCCGTGGGTGGGATAGTGTTTTTCAATGAGATGGCGGATGGCGCGCTCGCCGGCGCGGTCACCTTCCGTGACCGGATCCCAATGGGTGCCGACCTTCACGTCCACCGGAACGTTCTGCCGGAAATGGGGCAATATCTCCTGTGCCGCAGCTCGGGAAAGTTCCAGGGCAAAGCCAGTCAAGGTCTGAAGTTCGATGGATTTCATGGCGGTTCCGGCACATTTTACCCGTTGGTCGCCGGCGGTTTTGCCGCGCTGCAACACAAAAAAGTGATATGAAAATTTTGCATAGCTCGTATTAAATTCTGTTGGGCATTCATTAACTGTATGAAATAAATATGTTTATTCTGATCGTGGGGAAGGTCGCCAAGCCCTTTACCGGTGTGATGCAAATGTTCCCCTTGAATGCATTATGTTGCAATGCCATATCGTTTCTACCGAGACAGAAACATTTGTTTCCTCTCGCCGCCCATTGGGCGTTTCCTCCCTAGACTTGGGCCGCGCTGGCAACAGCAGCGGCCTTTTTTTTCATTCTGCGGCCAGTGCCCCCGGGGCCCCCGGGGCCCGTGAAGTGAGGCCGCTTCGGTTTGACATCACCTCTGCCAATTCCCCGCACAGCTGGTCAATGACGGCCTTGAGTGGGGCAAAGCCCGGAGACTTCACCTGGCGGGTTTCATCCATATAGATCGCCCGATTGATTTCAATTTGCAGTGCATGCCGGTGAAGCTGGGGATGGCCGTGGTTTTCGGTGCTGAAGCCACCGGCATAGGGGCGGTTGCGGACGACGTGAAGGCCCGCATGGCGCAGGCAGGATTCGGCAATGGTGGTGATCGCGGGGTCGGCGGCGGAGCCAAAACGGTCACCAATCACGACCTCAATGGTTTTTCCGCGGCGATGGGTCGGGTCGCCCACGGCACTTGACGGCATGGAATGGCAGTCGACCAGCAGGATCGTGCCGGTGGCCTCGTAGGCCTCGTTCACCAGGGCGGCCAGGGCCTGGTGATAGGGCCTGTAGGCCCGCTCCACCCGCTCGTAAGCGTCAGTGACGGGAATGCGGCCACGGTAAATTTCCTGTCCTTCCGCCACAATGCGGGGCAGGGTGCCAAGGCCACAGGCGACGCGCGGCGAACCTGTGTTGCAGTGCTGGGGCAGGTCTTCAAGGAACATGCGGGCGTCGAGTTCATAGGGCTCGCGGTTCAAATCAATGTAGCTGCGCGAAAGGAGCGCCCGCAGCATCGGCGCCCCCACTGCAATGCAGCCGTCGAACAACTCATCCACAAAACAATCCTGCGACTGGCGCAGATCCTTGGCACTGAGTCTCGACTGCGCCAAGAACCGGGGCGGCAGAAGCGTGCCGCTATGGGGTGAATTGAAGACAAGCGGAACCGTCCACTGGGCGGGGGCGATGATTTCAAAGACATCATCAGCCTGCATTGTCTGGCGGTTCCTTTCTGGCCTGCCTATTCTGGCCAGACTATGGCTTTGGCCTGGCGATTTGTCCATGGTCGGGCTTGTCGCGCCGGTTCACCTGGTGTTTACCTGGAGTTTCTAAGTTGAGCATGTCCCGCCAAAGTGTGGGGCGGTTTGGCGGCAAGGACATGCTCCAACATGTTAGTTTGGCGCGAATCCTTTTCGGCGAAATGTTTCCATTTCGCCGGGAAGCGCGCTAAATCACCGAGATTGATTTGAAACCCTGTGGACGGCATAGTTGGTGGAAGATCCGCAAGCGAAGAAAATGGCACGCATCATTCTGGCCGAAGACGACAATGACCTGAGGCGCTTCCTGGTGAGCGCTTTGGAGAAGGCTGGCCACCGCGTCACCTCGTTTGGCGAAGGCGCCAGCGCCTTCGAGGAAATCAAGCAGGAAACCTTCGATCTGCTGCTCACTGATATCGTCATGCCGGAAATGGATGGCATCGAGCTCGCCCGGCGCGCGGCCGAATTGGACCCCGCACTCAAGATCATGTTCATTACCGGCTTCGCCGCCGTGGCGCTGAACCCGGATTCAAAGGCGCCCAAGGAAGCCAAGGTACTCTCAAAACCATTCCACCTGCGCGACCTGGTGAACGAGGTGAACCGCCTGATGGCGGCTTGACGCGCCGCAACTGTCAAAAGACCTCAACTCTTTGCGGCCCCAGTTGCAGCCAATTGAAAAGCGAATGCAACCAATGTGAACTTTGCGTTTGTTGACATTCTGGCAAGCCCGACAAGAGGCGACGACATGGCAATGGAAGAAATCGAAACGCTGGTCATCGGCGGCGGCCAAGCGGGGTTGGCGATGAGCGCGCATTTGAACAGTCTTGGGGTGCCCCACCTCATCGTCGAGCGCAAGCGCATTGCCGAAAGCTGGCGCACGGCACGGTGGGATTCACTGGTGGCCAACGGACCGGCTTGGCATGACCGGTTTCCGGCGCTCGCTTTTGACGACCTTGATCCGAACAGCTTTGCGCCGAAGGACCGCATCGTCGAATATTTCGAGACCTTCGCAGAGCAGATCAAGGCACCCGTCCGCTGTGGAGTGGACGTGAAGTCGGTTGAAATGAAATCCGATGGATCCGGTTTCATTGCCCAAACATCGGATGGCACGATTGCGGCGGCCAATGTGGTTGCCGCCACGGGACCATTTCAGCGTCCGCTCATGCCGGCCATCGTTCCGCACGAGACAGGGATTGAACAGATCCACTCCCACCACTACAAAAATCCCGGCCAATTGCCTGAGGGCGCGGTGCTGGTTGTCGGCGCTGGTTCTTCCGGCGGCCAGATCGCGGATGAACTCTTGCGCGCGGGCAAGCGCGTTTACCTTTCGGTCGGCCCCCACGACCGGCCTCCCATCCGGTACCGTGGCAAGGATTTTTGTTGGTGGCTGGGCGTGCTCGGCCATTGGGACGCAAAGACCCGCGAACCAGGCATGGAACACGTGACGATTTCAATCAGCGGTGCTCTCGGTGGCAACACGGTTGATTTCCGGAAATATGCGGCGCGGGGCATGACACTGCTGGGCCGGGTGGATCGTTACAGCGACGGCCAGCTGGACATTGCGCCCGACCTGGCGCGAAACATGGCGCAGGGCGACAAATTCTACCTGTCGATCCTGGACACGGCTGATGCCCATGTCAGGGACAATGGACTGGACATGCCTGAGGAACCTGAGGCCCGCTCGATCTGGCCGGAACCGGATTGCGTCGCCAATCCCCTACGCCAGCTTGATCTAAACGACGCTGGCGTGACCGCAATTGTCTGGGCGACGGGCTTCACGCTGGATTTCAGCTGGCTGAAGGTGAATGTCTTCGATGAGAAGGGGAGGCCGGATCATGTGCGCGGTGTCACCAAGCTGCGTGGTCTCTATTTTCTGGGCCTGCCTTGGCTGTCATGCCGTGCCTCTCCGTTTATCTGGGGTGTCTGGCGCGATGCCAAATATCTTGCCGAACACATTGCGGCACAGCGTTGACAACCCGGCCAATCTCTTGGCGCTTGCGCTGGCAATTCCCCCCCCCTATAGAGCGGCCTCCGCAGTCAACGTGGGTGGTTAGCTCAGCGGTAGAGCACTACCTTGACATGGTAGGGGTCACAGGTTCGATCCCTGTACCACCCACCATTGAAATCAATCACTTGCGCCCACGCAGCCGGTGGGCCGTTGTCCGGGCCCTGGCAGGCAAAATTGGACGGTGGCGGGGGTGTGGATAACCCTGTGTTCTCCTTGCAATACTGATTGTTTTTTATTGTCTAATGCGTTGTCATGGTTGCCGGACTGGGTGAATCGGTTCAAATTACGGACGGGCAATTGCGGATTGAAGGCGGGGCATTGTGAGAACCAAGTTTCTGGTCGGAGGGGTATCGTTTCCGGCCTTGGTGTTGTTTTTGAGTTCGGTGGGCCTGAGTGCTGAGCCCGGTGCGGACGTGCGCGACCGCGCCTATGATTGGAGTGGGCTCTATGCCGGCGGGTTCATTGGCTACGCCGATGTTTCCAGCAACGGTTTCTTCGCCACCTCGCTTGACCTGACCTTCGGCGGCGGCGGCATCTTTGCCGGTGGCCGCGTCGGTTGGAATTGGCAGCACAACGAACTGGTGATCGGCATCGAGCATGACGCCGCGTGGATGGAGTGGGGCGCCACCAACCTGCGCGAAGAACAATACATCACCAATGGCGATTTCCTGTCGACGGCGCGGGTCCGGGTCGGCTGGGCCGATGACAATGTGCTGTTCTTCCTCACCGGTGGTGCGGCCTATCTGCATGCCAATGTCGAGACCAGCCTGGGTGGCGGTGACCCCGATCAGAAAGACAATGAGGACTACAAGGAT
>JANPDD010000113.1:0-20069 GCA_031431295.1 Hyphomicrobiales bacterium
GTTTCTGATTCCAATCGACCGCACGATGCTCTGGAAGGCGCGCCGCTGGAATTTAGTGAAATTTTACCGTGTTTCCACGCCATAGCCATTTGGCAATTGTTGTTGGCTAAGAACCATGGCGATGATCTGGTTTCCCGCCCCTTCTCCCGTAACCCGACAGCGCACTGGTGAGCCCCGTGGCGAGCCCCCTGGCGCGTCCCATGGCGAGCCAGGTGCCAAGAAACGCGACCGCATGCTCAAATACGCGCTTGTCGCCATTCTCGAATTGCTGCTGACGCTGGGACTGGTGGCGATTGTCACCCAGGGGATGCGGCACCAGCCGGCTCTTGCCGCGGTGGCGCTCCTGGCCGGGGCTGCGGCACTTTCCTTTCTGGCCTATGTTCTGCTCCACCGGGGGATCCTGCAGCGACTGCGGCAACTGCGCTCCGGCATCACCAATGAACAACGCGCCCGCAATGCCGCAGAAGAGGCCGCCCAGGAAAAGTCGCGGCTGCTGGCGACAATGACCCACGAAATCCGGACACCTCTCAATGGTGTCATCGGCATGCTGGGCCTGCTCTTGGAAACCGAGCTTTCACCGGAGCAGCGCAATTATGCCAATACCGCCCATGGTTCGGGGCGCATTCTGCTCTCGATCATCGATGAAATCCTCGACGGGGCAAAGTCCGAGGCGCTGCGCCAGGAGCGGCTGGCACCTGTCGATATCATTGCACTGGTTGAAAATGTGACCGAGCTTCTGGCACCGCGCGCCCACGCCAAGGGCATCGGCATTGTCTCGCTCTTTGCGCCCGACGTGCCGCAAGCCGTCATGGGCGATGACATGCAACTGCGCCAGGTGCTGTTCAACCTTGCGGGCAACGCCATCAAGTTCACCGAGACCGGGGGTGTCAGCATCCTGGTTTCCCGCGACGCACGGCATGGCCTTGTGTTCAGTGTGCGCGACTCTGGGATCGGCATGAGCGAGGCGGAGCTTGGCCGCATTTTCCGGCCCTTTGTGCAGGCCAATGCCACAACCCGCCAGCGCTTCGGCGGCACCGGACTTGGCCTTGCCATCAGCAAACGGATTGTTGAAGGGCTGGGCGGAACCTTGACGGTCACCAGCGCGGTTGGCGCGGGCACCTGTTTCACCGCAGCACTGCCCGGCATGGTCACCGACCAGAATCAGCCATCCCAGGCAAAAGCCCTTGACGGTCGGCGCTTTCGCTTGATGATCGACAGCGCCTTTGCGCTCACGCAGTTTGCCGCACAGCTCGCGACCCAGGGAGCCAGCGTCACAAGCCACACGGAATGGGCCAAACAAGCGTTCGACCAGTTGCTCAAGAACAGCCTCGATCCGCTTGTCTGCGATGCCGTCACCGGCCCGGCCTTGCTGGAAGCTGCGGCCAAACTTGCCCGCGCCGGCCGGCCGCTGCCGCAGATCTGGATCCTCCTCACTCCGGATGAACGCCGCCCCCTGCAACATCTGCTGAAGGCCCCGCTCACCGGTTATCTCATGCAGCCGGTGCGCTGCTCGACCATTGTCGAACAACTGACGTCACGGGACTCGGCCTTTATCCGCACGGCCGCCGCCCAGCTCAGGACCATCGCCAAACGGGCGAGCCCCCAGCGCCATTTCAATGTGCTGCTGGCCGATGACACGCCGGTCAACACGGTCATTGTCTGCGCCATGTTGGAGAAGGCCGGTCACAAGGTGAAAGCCGTGAATTCGGGTGCGGCAGCACTCACCGAAATTGAAACCGGTGGTCCCTTCGACATTCTGTTGCTGGACATGGAAATGCCCGGGCTCAACGGACCGGAGACAGCCGAACGGATTCGCGAGACCGAGTCCCGCACAGCAGGGCGCCGGCGCCTGCCCATCCTCGCACTGACCGCCAATACAAGGCCCGAGGCGGTGGAGGCTTGCATCGCTGCGGGCATGGATGGACATCTGGCCAAACCGTTCGACCGCCAGGACCTTGAAAACAGCGTGGCCCTCCTGGTGCAAAAGGCGGCGGCCTGAATAGGCCTGAATAGGCCTGAATAGACGTGAATAGACCTGAATCTGTTACCAATTCGTCGCAATTCCGGACTAGAGCAACGGGCAAGAAAGTGGTCCCGGCTTTCGCCGGGATGACGCCACTTGCGAAGCGAAAGTTGCCCCGGATTCAATACGCCACAGCAACTTATCCGCGTTCAATTGAACGCAGGTTGCTGTAAGCTGCCATAACATGGCAGAACACCTTGCAACCCGCTCCGGCCTCGTTGCCCGTTTGGCAACAGGCGGGCGTGATATCATCGCCGCACAGCGCCTGCGCCACCAGGTCTTCATGGAAGAAGGCGGCGCGCAACCGAACGGCGGTCTTGAAAATCTGGACGCCGATGAATTTGACGCGCTCTGTGACCACTTGCTGGTCGTCAAGAAAAGCGCCAGCGAGGCCAGTGGTTTTTCACTTGAGGATGGCGAGTTGGTGGGGACCTACAGGCTCCTGCGGCGCGGGGCCGCCGACAGTCCGGAGCGTTTCTACACCTCCGGCGAGTTTGACCTTTCGCCGCTCCTTGCCCGCAAGCGGGGCTTCGGGTTTCTCGAACTGGGCCGCTCCTGCGTGCGCGCCGACATGCGCGACCAGCCCGTGGCGGAACTGCTCTGGCAGGGCATCTGGAATTATGTGCGCGGGCACCGCATTGACGTGATGCTGGGCTGCGCCAGTTTTGATGGCACCGATCCTGAAGCCCATGCCGAAGGGTTGACGTATCTCGCCCACCGGGCGAAGGCACCTGACGACTGGCATGTGCGGGCACTGCCGGAGCGTTACGTTGAAATGCGCAGGCGCGACATTGCGGCACTGGATGAGCGCAGCGTGCTGCGTTCTCTGCCGCCCCTTATCAAGGGCTACGTGCGTCTCGGCTGCCATGTGGGCGAGGGTGCCGTCATTGACCACGCCTTCAACACCACGGATGTTTTGATCGTGCTGCCGGTTGCTGCCATCAACCCGCGCTATTTCAACTATTTCGGCGCCCCTACCAATTGAGGTCAAAGGCGGCAATTGCCGCCAGGTTGACGATGTCGTTGGTCGTGGCCGACATGGAAGCAATCTGCACCGAGCCTGCAATACCGGTGAGCAACGGACCAATCACGGTCACGCCACCCAACTGCTGCAGCATCTTGGTTGAGATCGAAGCCGAATGCGCGGCGGGCATGACCAGCACGTTGGCAGGCCCCGTCAGGCGGCAAAAGGGATAGAGCGCCAGCGCTTCCCGTGACAGCGCCACGTCCGCCGCCATTTCACCGTCAAATTCAAAATCAACCTGGCGCGTGCCCAGTATGCGCACGGCGTCCTTGACGTAGGCTGCGCGCTCGCCCCTCGGATGGCCAAAGGTTGAATAGGACAGGAAGGCAACCTTCGGCTCATAGCCGAATTTGCGGGCAACACCCGCCGCCTCCTGGGCGATGTCGGCCAGTTCCACCGCCGACGGCAACTCATGGACAGAGGTGTCGGCGATGAACACGGTGCGGCCCCGGACAAGGGCCATGGAAACACCGATGGGCCTGTGGCCCGCACGCACATCAAGTGCGGTGCGCACATTGTCGAGGGCCTGTGAATAGTTGCGGGTCAGGCCTGTCACCATGGCATCGGCATCCCCCAGCGCCACCATGCAGGCGCCGAAGACGTTGCGGTCCTGGTTGGCCAGGCGCACGCAATCCCGATAGAGCATGCCATCGCGCTGCAGACGGCCATAGAGATAGTCGGCATAGGCAACATTGCGGTCAGACAATCTGGCATTGAGGATTTCGACGCTGTCATTGAGTTCAATGCCCGAGGAATTGAGTGTCGCAGCAATGATCTCCTCACGGCCGATAAGGATCGCCTCACCCAGGCCTGCGGCCGCATAGGCGTTTGCAGCGCGGATCATGCGGTCTTCCTCGCCTTCGGCAAAAACCATGCGCTTGGGCTTGCGGCGCACATATCCGTAGACATTCTGCAAAGTGCCGGCGATGGGATCAAGCCGTGCCGAAAGTTCGGCGGCATAGCCGTCAAGATCGGCGATGTGGCGGCGCGCCACGCCGGATTCCATGGCTGCCTTGGCCACCGCCACGGGGATCCTGGAGATGAGACGCGGATCAAAGGGAACCGGAATGAGATAATCACGGCCAAAGTTCAACTTGGTGCCGTGATAGGCCGCTGCTACTTCGTCCGGCACATCCTCGCGGGCAAGCTCGGCAAGGGCGCGGGCGGCGGCCACCTTCATCTCCTCGTTGATGGTGCGGGCCCGGACGTCGAGGGCACCCCGGAATATATAGGGGAAGCCCAGCACATTGTTGACCTGGTTCGGGTAGTCGGAGCGGCCTGTCGCCATGATGCAGTCGGTGCGCACCTTGTGGGCATCCTCCGGCGTGATTTCCGGATCGGGGTTGGCCATGGCAAAGATGACCGGATCACTGGCCATGCTCTTCACCATGTCGGGTGTCAGGGCACCTGCGACGGAAAGGCCGAAGAACACGTCCGCACCCTCCATCGCTTCAGCGAGCGTGCGCTTGGGGGTGTCCACCGCATGGGCCGATTTCCACTGGTTCATGCCGTCGGTGCGGCCCTTGTAAACCACACCCTTGGAATCACACAGAATGACGTTGTGGCCGGGAACGCCGAGGGATTTCACCAGTTCGACGCAGGCAATCGCCGCCGCACCGGCGCCATTGCAGACCAGCTTGAATTCCTTCAGTGACCGTCCGGTGATCTGCAACGCATTGATGAGGGCTGCCGTGGCAATGATGGCGGTGCCGTGCTGGTCGTCGTGGAAGACGGGAATGTCCATCATCTCGCGCAGGCGCTGTTCGATGATGAAACAATCCGGTGCCTTGATGTCCTCCAGGTTGATGCCGCCAAATGACGGCCCCAGATAACGCACGGCACCGATGAACTCATCCACATCCTTGGTGTCAACTTCGAGATCGATGGCATCAACGTCGGCAAAGCGCTTGAAAAGAACGGCCTTGCCTTCCATCACCGGCTTGGAGGCCAGCGCCCCCAGATCACCGAGCCCCAGAATGGCCGTGCCATTGGAAATGACCGCCACAAGGTTGCCCTTTGTGGTGTAGTCATAGGCGGCATCCGGGTTTTCCGCGATGCGCCGCACCGGCACGGCGACCCCTGGACTATAGGCCAGCGAAAGATCGCGCTGGGTGGCCATGGGCTTTGTCGGATTGATTTCCAATTTGCCGGGTTTGCCGAGCTGGTGGAATTGCAGGGCCTCCTCATCGGAAATGGAAGGGCGCTTGGGGAGTTTCCGGGGAGGCGTTGCCATGATGGAGTGTGCTGGTCCTGAATGGGCGGGAACCCGCGAACCTAGAGCAAATCCCGCCAAAGTGGAAACCTCTTTGGCGAAAAGGATTACGCAACAGACCATCCGGCGAAATCATTCAACTTCGCCCTGATATGCTTTATGGGAAAGCCATGTCCGGCAATCCGCCCCATCCTGAACCGCCCCATCCTGGACCGACAGTGCCACAGCCGGAAGACCGGGCAACGCCCATGATGGCGCAATACCTGGCGATCAGAAAGGCAAACCCGGAAGGCCTGCTGTTTTACCGCATGGGCGATTTCTACGAGATGTTTTTTGCCGATGCGGAAGTGGCGGCACAGGTGCTTGGCATTGCCCTCACCAAGCGTGGGCGGCACCTGGGTGAAGACATTCCCATGTGCGGTGTGCCGGTGCATGCGGTTGACCACTACCTGCAAAAACTCATCCGCCACGGCCACAAGGTGGCGATCTGCGAACAGTTGGAGGATCCGGCGGAGGCCAAAAAACGCGGCGCCAAATCCGTGGTGCGCCGCGATGTCATCCGCCTTGTCACCCCCGGCACCCTGACGGAAGAGAGCCTGCTCGACACAGGCTCCGTCAACAACCTGGTGGCGCTGGCGTGGCTCAAGGGTACTGATGAGCTGGCACTCGCGTGGTGTGATGTTTCAACCGGCGAGTTTGCGGCAATGCTGACGGGGCGCGGACGGCTTGCCGCCGATCTGGCGCGGCTTTCGCCCGCCGAGCTTGTGCTGGCCGATGCGGCCTTCGATGATGCGCAAGTGGCCCAAGCCGCGCGCGAGTCCGGTGCCGCACTGTCGCCAGTGCCGGTGAGCCGGTTTGACAGCGCGGCGGCTGAGCACCGGCTGACCGGATTTTTTGGTGTCGGCAGCCTTGCCGGTTTTGCGGCTTTCACGCGGGTCGAGGTTTCAGCACTTGGCGCACTTCTCGACTATCTGCAGGTGACACAGTCGGGGCATGTGCCGCACCTTCGCCATCCAAGGCGTGACTCGCCAGCCCAAGGCCTGTTGATTGATGCCGCCACGCGCAACAATCTGGAATTGACCCGCACACTCTCGGGCGAGCGTCGCGGCAGCCTGCTGGATACGATCGACCGCACCGCCTCTGCCGCCGGCCGGCGGCGGCTTGCGGCACTGCTTGCACAACCATTGGCAGAGGCCCCTGCAATCAATGCCCGCCTTGATGTGGTGGGTTGGTTTTGTGAGCACGAGGCGCTGCGCACGGACGTGCGTTCAGCCCTTGCCGCACTGCCTGACGTGGAACGTGCGCTTGCACGCATTTCGGCAGGCCGGAGCGGTCCCCGTGACCTTGCTGCCTTTCGCGATGGACTCAACACGGCGCAACGGATTGCCACGCGCCTTGCCGGGGCGGGTAGCCTTCCCCGCCTGTTGCAGGCAGATGTTGCGGTGATTGCAGCCGCCCCCTTTGTGATCGCGGCGCGGCTTGCGGCTGCACTGGCGGATGATCTGCCGCTGCTTGCCCGGGACGGCGGATTTGTGAGGCCGGGCCATCAGCCCGCGCTCGACCAGCAACGGGCCCTGCGCGACGACACGCGCCAGGTGATCGCCGCCCTTCAAGCCCGCTATGCCGAGATGACGGGATTGCGCACTCTCCGCATCAAGCACAACAACATCCTCGGCTACTTCATCGAGGTGAATGCACAACAGGCCGATGCCCTCTCCGCAGGTGGCCTGCCGACGCGCTTTCAGCATCGCCAGACCATGGCGGGCGCCATGCGGTTTGCGACACCTGAACTTTCTGAACTGGAACAGAAGATCGCCAATGCCAGCGACAGGGCTCTCGCCATTGAACTGGCCCTGTTCAAGGACCTCTGCGCCGAGCTTGTGACTGCGAAAGACGCCATTTCTGCCATGGCGGCAAGCCTTGCCAACCTCGATTGCAGCGCTGCCCTTGCCGAACTTGCAGTCATTGAAAACCATGTGCGGCCCCGGGTTGATGACAGTACCGTTTTCGCCGTCAAGGCAGGCCGCCATCCGGTGGTTGAGGCGGCACTGGCGCGGGACGGGGCGCGGCCCTTCACGCCCAATGATTGCGGGCTCGGCGGGGAGGAAAAGCGCCTCTGGCTTTTGACCGGACCCAACATGGCGGGCAAATCCACGTTCCTCAGACAGAATGCCGTGATTGCGATCCTGGCCCAGATGGGCGGTTTCGTTCCCGCCCAGTCCGCCCATATCGGCGTGGTGGACAAGTTGTTTTCGCGCGTTGGCGCTGCCGATGATCTCGCCCGCGGACGCTCAACCTTCATGGTCGAAATGGTGGAGACGGCAGCCATCCTCAACCAGGCGACGCAGCACTCTCTCGTCATTCTGGACGAGATCGGGCGCGGCACGGCGACATTTGACGGCCTGTCCATCGCTTGGGCGGCACTCGAATACCTGCATGAGGAGAACCGCTGCCGGGCGCTGTTTGCCACACACTATCATGAGTTGACCGCCCTCACCGGCAGCCTTTCGAGCCTCGCCGCCATGACCATGGCGGTGAAGGAATGGAAGGGCGACATCATCTTTCTCCATGACGTCATCGCCGGGGCCGCCGACCGTTCCTATGGCATCCAGGCGGCACGGCTTGCAGGCCTTCCCGCCGCCGTCGTTGCCCGTGCCTTTGAGGTGCTGCAGCATTTGGAACAGCAGCGGGACGAGAAATCCGCTTCCGGCAATGGGGGCCACTTTGCCGATGACCTGCCACTGTTTTCCCGGGCGCACAGGCCTCAGGCGCGCCATGGGCAAGCCGAAGTGCCGCCGGATGCCTTGCGCGCCCGGCTTTCGGCCATCACCCCCGACGGCCTGTC
Organism: Hyphomicrobiales bacterium; assembly: GCA_031431295.1. Taxonomy (GTDB): domain Bacteria; phylum Pseudomonadota; class Alphaproteobacteria; order Rhizobiales; family Aestuariivirgaceae; genus Aestuariivirga. Next base: position 8,105 of record JANPDD010000113.1, read on the forward strand.
GCCCCGCGAGGCCCTCGACCTGCTCTATGAATTGAAGACGCTTTCGGGATAGGACGGGCCATTGTGACCAACGATTCCCTGCCACTGGCCCAGTTTTCAGCAGCCCTTGAACAGCTTGCACCGGGGCCGGCACAGCATCCGGAAACCAAGCCCGTTGCCATTCGCACCGCCGCCGCAAAGCTCGTCCGCGATTGCCTGGCATCCGTGCGGGCGGACGCCGAAGCCCAGCTGCTGGCCGACGGCAAGGGCACGGCCTGTGCGTTGCGCCTGTCGCAGGCCGAGGATGCCATCATCCGCCACCTCTTCGACTTTGCCTGCAGGCGGGTTTTCCAGTCCCACGACATGCCGCTCGCCATCGTCGCCGTGGGCGGCTACGGCCGCGGCACGCTGGCACCGGGTTCCGATATCGATCTCCTGTTCGTAACCCCCTCAATCGACAATCGCCATGTCGGTGCGGTGGTCGAGTTCCTGCTCTATGCGCTGTGGGATGCCCGTCAGAAAGTGGGTCACGCCACGCGCACCGTGGCCGATTGCGTGAAGCTCGCCAAAACCGACAATACCATCATGACGGCGGTGCTGGAGGCGCGTTTCATCTGTGGAAGCGAAGGGATTTTTGCCGAACTGAAGCGCCAGTACCGCCTCGGCATTGTGCAGAAACAGGCTCGCAGCTTCGTCACCGACAAACTGGCGGAGCGTGACCACCGCCACGTCAAGTCGGGTGAAAGCCGCTATGCGGTGGAGCCGGACTTGAAAGACGGCAAAGGCGGCTTGCGCGACCTTCATACCTTGTTCTGGATCGCGAAGTTCCTGTTTGACGCCAATTCGCCGGATGAACTGGCCGAGAAGGGGGCCTTTTCCAGGGCCGACCTCAGGCGCTTCGAAAAGGCCGAGGATTTTTTGTGGGCGGTGCGCTGCCATCTGCACTTCATTGCCCAGCGCGGCGAGGACAAACTCTCGTTCGACCGCCAGGGCGAACTGGCGGAGCGCCTGGGCTACAAGGCCCATGGCGGTTTGAAACACGTCGAGCGTTTCATGAAGCACTATTTCCTGGTGGCCAGGGAAGTGGGCAACCTCACCCGCATTTTCTGCGCCAGCCTGGAAGCCAAGCACCTGAAAGAGCCGCCGTCACTGGCGCGCATGATCGGCAGGCTCATGCCCGGTGGCCGCGGTGGCCGCAGCGCCACGGCCGCACAATTGGGTGCGGATTTCCGTCTTGATGCGGGCCGCCTGAACACCGCAAGCGACACTGTGTTTGCGCAAGATCCGGTCAACCTCATCCGCATATTCACGCTAGCGGCCGAACACGGCATTGAGATCCACCCCGATGCCCTGAAACTCATCCGCACGTCCTTGCGCCTCATCGACGAAACGCTGCGCCAGGCGCCGCAGGCACAGCACTTGTTTCTCGAAATCCTGGCGGCCTCAGGTGATCCGGAGGCGCTGCTGCGCATGATGAATGAGGCAGGCGTGCTCGGCCGCTTCATTCCGGAGTTCGGCAAGGTCGTGGCGATGATGCAGTTCAACATGTATCACCACTATACGGTTGACGAGCACCTGATCCGCACCGTGGGTGTGCTGCGGCAGATTGAAACCGGTTCGCTGAAGGGTGACCACCCCCTGGCGGCACAATTGTTTCCGACCCTGACATCACGCCGCCCGCTCTATGTGGCGGCTCTCCTGCATGACATCGCCAAAGGCAGGCCCGAGAACCATTCGATCGCGGGCGAAAGGCTCAGCCTTGCCATTTGCCCCCGGCTGGGGCTCGCCGCCGGCGAAACCGAGACCGTCGCCTGGCTCATCCGCCACCATCTGCTGATGAGCGAAACCGCACAGATGCGTGATCTCAACGACTTCAAGACCATCCTGGATTTTGCCAGCCTCGTGCAAAGCCCCGAACGCCTGAAACTTCTCCTGATATTGACCGTTGCCGATATCCGGGCCGTGGGACCAGGCGTCTGGAACGGCTGGAAGGGCCAGTTGCTGCGCACCCTCTATGCCGAGGCTGAGCCGCTTTTGACGGGTGGCCATGCCGCTGTCACGCGCAAGGAAAGGGTGGCCGAGGCCCAGACCAGTTTTCTGGCGAATTTCCCTGACTGGTCTGAAGCCCGCCGCGCCCGCGAACTTGCCCGGCACTATGATCCCTATTGGCTGACCGTTCCGCTGGACCAGCAGTTGCGCCACCATGCCCTCATTGCCGATGCGCCGGGGCGTGATGTCATCACCAGCACGCGCAGCGATGCCTTTGCCGCCGTGACCGAGATCACCATTTATGCCCCCGATCACCCGCGCCTTCTGGCGCTCATCACCGGGGCCTGTGCGGCGGCCAACGCCAACATCATCGGGGCGCAAATCTTCACGACGCCCGATGGCATGGCGCTCGATACAATCCTGTTGCGGCGTGAATTTCCCCTGGACACGGATGAGGACCGGCGCGCAGACCGGGTGGCGGACACCATCGCCCGCACCTTGCGCGGACACTTGCACCTGCGGGACGCACTAACCCGGGTGCCGGGGCTGACAGAGCGCGTGAAAGCCTTCTCCGTGGCGCCGCGTGTCATCATCGACAACACCTCGTCGAACCGGCACACCGTGATCGAGATCAACGGCCTTGACCGCGTGGGCCTGTTGCATGGCCTGACGGAGGCCCTGTTCCACCTCAATCTGAACATCGCATCGGCCCATGTCACCACCTTTGGCGAAAAGGCCATCGACGTGTTTTATGTGACCGACCTGACGGGTGCCAAGATTGAAAACCCGGCGCGTCATGCCCGCATTGAGAAGCGCTTGATGCAGGTCCTCGAACCAGACGCCGCAGATTTGAAAACCGGCACATGAAAGGAGAGCCATGTCGCTCCTGAAATCCGCAGCCACGGTCGGCGGCTTCACGCTTCTCTCGCGCCTCTTCGGCTTTGTGCGCGACCAGTTGATCGCCTTCACGCTGGGCACGGGCTTCGTGGCGGAAGCCTTCTTCGTGGCCCAGCGTCTGCCCAACCTGTTCCGCGCGCTGTTTGCCGAGGGCGCTTTCAACAACGCCTTCGTGCCGCAGTTTGCCCGCAAGGTGGAAGGGGATGGCGAAGAAAAGGCTTTTGCCTTTGCCCGTGATGTGCTGTCGGTGCTCGCCAACTGGATGGTGCTGTTTTGCGCGCTGGCCATGATCTTCATGCCCTGGCTGATGTTTGCCTTCGCGCCGGGCTTTCGCGGCAATGCCGAAACATTCGATCTCGCGGTTGAACTGACGCGCATCTGTTTTCCCTATCTGGGCCTCATGTCGCTGACGGCGTTGTTTGGCGGCATTCTCAATTCGCTGGGGCGCTTCACGGCAGCGGCAGCAGCACCCATTCTTCTCAATCTCGTCGTCATCTCGGTCACCCTGCTGGCCTGGCATCTGGGGCTCGGCAACACGCCTGGGACCGGGCGTTTCCTCGCCTATGGCGTGACCTTCTCAGGCATCTTGCAGATGCTGTTTCTGCTGTGGTCGGCGCGCCGTGCGGGTGCAAAGGTGAAGCCAGGCTTGCCGCGGCTCACGGCGGACGTGAAACGCGTGCTGCTGCTCTCGCTGCCCGGCATCATTTCGGGCGGCGTCACACAAATCAATCTGGCCATCGCCACGGCCCTTGCATCGGGCATCACGGGCGGGGTTGCCTTTCTCTACTACGCCGACCGGCTGTTCCAATTGCCGCTCGGCGTGATTGGCGTCGCCATCGGCGTGGTGCTGTTGCCGTCGCTGTCGCGCAAGCTCAGGGCCAACGACACCCAAGGTGCCCTCGACAGCCAGAACCGGGCGCTGGAATTTGCACTCTTTCTGACACTTCCCGCCGCCGCCGCCCTGATCATCATCGGCGCACCAATTTTGCATACGGTGTTTGAGCATGGGGCCTTCACGCGCGCTGACACCCTGAATGTGGCACCGGCTCTTGCGGCTTTCGCCGTGGGCCTTCCCGCTTTCACACTCACAAAGATTTTCCAACCCTCGTTTTATGCCCGTGAGGACACCCGCACGCCCATGTATTTCGCCATGGCGACGGTTGCCGTCAACATCATCGCCAGCCTGGTGCTGGTGACGTACCTGTCCCACGTCGGCATAGCACTCGCCACCAGCATTGCCGCCTGGCTTAACGCAGGAGCGCTCATCGTGACCGCCGTGCGCCGTGGCCATTTCCGCGCTGACGCCCGCTTCATGGCGCGCCTGCCGCGCATGCTTTTCTCTGCTGCCGCCATGGCGATCGTGCTGTGGGCGCTTCTCACCTTCATGCTTGCCGGAAATTACAGCGAAGCGGCGGGATTTTCCGCGGCCCTGTGGGGGCTCATGGCGCTCATCGGCGCGGGCATTGCCGTCTATTTTGTTGCAGCCCAGGTCACGGGTGCCTTCCGCTTCTCCGATTTCAGGGGTGCGCTGCGCAAATAGGCCTTTTCAAGTTTGACCCGCGCCGCTAGTGCGTATTGCACAAAGACGGTCCCGTCTTGGCGATCAGATTACGCACCAGCATCAAGGGTCCAAACCATGAGTCTTTCATCTGGGAGCCAATTCACGCCGCGCGTCTTTTCGGGCATGCAGCCCACCGGCAACCTGCACCTCGGCAATTATCTCGGCGCCATGTTGAACTGGGTGAAGATGCAGGACACCCATGAGACCATTTATTGCGTGGTTGACCTGCATGCCATCACCCAGGCCCGCGCCGTCTGGGGCGGGCCTTCGGAATTGCGGCGTGCGACGCTTGACGTGACGGCAGCCTATATTGCCGCCGGCATTGATCCCGGCAAATCCATTCTCTTCAACCAGAGCCAGGTTCAGGAACATGCGGAGCTGGCGTGGATCTTCAACTGCGTGGCGAGGCTCGGCTGGCTCAACCGCATGACCCAGTTCAAGGAGAAAGCGGGCAAGGACAAGGAGAACGCCTCGGTCGGGCTCTATGACTATCCCGTCCTCATGGCGGCTGACATTCTCGCCTACAAGGCGACCGCCGTGCCGGTGGGTGAGGACCAGAAGCAGCATCTGGAGCTCGCCCGCGACATTGCCCAGAAGTTCAACCTGGATTTTGCCGATGCGATCCGGGAGCATGGCTTTGGCGACGCCTTCTTTCCGCTGACCGATCCCATCATCACAGGCCCCGCAACCCGGGTCATGTCGCTCCGTGACGGTACCAAGAAAATGTCGAAATCCGATCCGTCGGATCTGTCCCGCATCAACCTCACGGATTCGGCCGATGACATCGCCAGGAAGATCCGCAAGGCCAAGACCGATGCCGATGGCATTCCCTCTGCGCGGGAGGGCCTCAAAGGCCGGTCGGAGGCGGAAAACCTGGTGGGCATCTATGCGGCACTCGCGGGCCGAAGCGTGGAGGCCGTGCTGGGTGAATTTGGCGGCGGGCAGTTTTCGACATTCAAGGGGGCACTTGCCGATCTGGCGGTCGCGAGGCTGGCGCCCATGGCTGCCGATATCAACCGCTACAAGGCCGATCCCGGCTATATCGAAGGCCATTTGAAAAGCGGCGCTGAACGGGCCCGCGCCATTGCTGCTCCGGTCTTACGCGATGTGCGCAAGATTGTCGGATTCATCGTTTCCTGTGTGTCGAGGTCGGGTTTTACTTTAAAACCATTCCAAACTGGTCTATATGAGTGTCATGTTCATCCAGACCGAAGCCACGCCCAACCCGGCGACCCTGAAATTCATTCCTGGAAAGCCCGTTCTGCCGGGTGCGACGCGGGAATACCGCTCCGCCGAGGAGGCCGTTGAATCACCACTTGCCAGTAAACTTTTTGGCGTTGCCGGTGTAGCGGGCGTGTTTTTGGGCCATGACTTCGTCACCGTGTCACGTAAAGAGATGGAGTGGCAGCAACTGAAGCCCGCCGTGCTCGGCGCCATCATGGACCACTATCTTTCGGGCAGCCCCATGCTGGCCGGCGAGGCCACCGTCAACACGTCGGGCGATGAAGAGTTTTTTGACCAGGACCAAAGCGAGACCGTCAAGACCATCAAGGACCTGCTTGATTCCCGCGTGCGTCCGGCCGTCGCCCAGGATGGCGGCGACATCACCTTCAAGGGCTTCAGGGATGGCATTGTCTATCTCAACATGAAGGGCTCCTGTGCGGGCTGCCCCTCCTCCACTGCCACGCTGAAGCACGGCATTGAAAACCTGCTCCGCCACTTTGTGCCGGGTGTGGCCGAAGTCAGACAGGTCTGATCACCGGTTTTTGAAATTGGCTTTCCGTTTTTCCAGAAACGCGGCCATGCCTTCTTTCTGGTCTTCCAAATTGAACAGCGCATGAATTGATTTGCGTTCAAAGGCGAGGCCCTCGCCCAGGGACAACGTGTCTGCTGCGTTGATGGCGCGTTTGGCCGAGGCCATGACCGGTTGCGAAAGACTGGCGATCTTTTCAGCCGTGGCCATTGCCTCCGCCATCAGATTTTCTGCAGACACGACGCGCGCGACAATGCCCCATCTTTCGGCCTCTCCTGCGTCCATCATGCGGCCCGTGAGGATCATCTCCATGGCCTTGGCCTTTCCGATGGCGCGGGCGAGCCGCTGCGTGCCGCCGCCGCCGGGAATGATGCCGAGCGTCACTTCCGGCAACGCAAACCTGGCATTCTCCGCCGCGATGATCATGTCGCAGGCCAATGCAAATTCAAAACCGCCGCCGAGGCAATAGCCCGCCACCGCCGCGATGATCGGCTTTCGGATGCAGTTGATGTGGTCCCAGTCGGAAAGGAAGTTTTCCTCCGTCACCTCGCGAAAGGTCTTGTCCTTCATTTCACGGACGTCGGCACCGGCGGCAAAAGCCTTGTCGCTGCCGGTCAAGATCATGCAGCCGATGGCGCGGTCAGCATCAAATCCATCAAGTGCCGCATTCATTTCAGAGATGAGTTGCGCATTCAGCGCATTCAGTGCCTTGGGGCGGTTGAGCGCGATGATGCCGACGGCACCACGGGTTTCAATGAGAATAGTTTCGTGGGCCATCACATCACTTCTGGCAGGAGGGACAATAGAACGTCGAGCGGCCCGACTGCACCATGCGCCGAACCCGGGACGCGCAGCCAGCGGTATGGCATGGCTCACCCTCCCGATCATAGACCAAAAAGCGCTGCTGGTAAGCGCCCTTTGCACCATCCACCCCCCGATAGTCTTGCAAGGTTGAGCCGCCCGCGGCAATGGCCTCTGTCAGGATGTCCCTCACATGGCGCACCACATCATCTGTACGCGGATCAGTTTTCCCTGAAATAGTCCGGGCCTTCCGCTTTGGCGAGAGACCGGCCCGAAACAGTGCCTCGCACACATAGATGTTGCCAAGCCCCGCTATGATGCGCTGGTCCAGCAGCGCCGCCTTCAAGGGTGCCTTCTTCCCCGTGAAAGCCCCGCGCAGATAGTCTCCACTCAGGCCATTGCCCAGGGGTTCCACACCAATATCCTTGAGCAACGCATGGCTCTCGCCCGGCCGTTGCAGGTCCATGAGACCAAAGCGGCGATGGTCGGCATAGACAATGCGCGTTCCATCATCGAGGTGAAACACCACATGATCGTGTTTGCCATCGCCTGTGGCTTGTGTGCCGTCATAGAATTCCCCCGGTGTGGCAACGCGGCCACTGGCACTCAAAACCGTAAACCGCCCGGTCATGCCCAGGTGAAGGATCAGGCGGTCGCCCCGGTCGGTGTCGGCCAGCATGTATTTGGCGCGCCGCGAAAGTCCCGTCACCCGCGCCCCTTCAAGCCGCGCCCGGAAATCCGCCGGGAAGGGAAAGCGCAGATCCTCCCGCCGCAGGTCCACGCGGGTGATGACCCGGCCCACCAGGGCAGGTTCGAGGCCACGCTTCACTGTTTCGACTTCCGGCAATTCAGGCATGGTTTAGGGTTAACGCTGGCAGCACAATGCTGGCAATAGAAGTTTCACCCGCAATGCACTATGTAAGCGCCATGCCTGAACAAACAGCCCGCAATGAAACCGCATTTGGCTTTCGCACCGTTGCAAAGGGCGAAAAGCAGGGTCTGGTGAACGAGGTCTTTTCCAAGGCTGCGGACCGCTATGACCAAATGAACGATCTCATGTCGGCGGGGTTGCACCGCCTGTGGAAAGACGATCTTGTGCAGATGGTGAACCCACCCAGGGGTGCCACAAATTTCACCAGTCTCGATGTGGCGGGTGGCACCGGTGACATCGCCTTTCGCATCGTGGCGGCAGGCGGCACCAACACCCGTGTCACCATTGCCGATATTTCGCCGGAGATGGTGCATGAGGGAAGGCTGCGGGCGAGGCGCGAAGGCTTTGCCGGCAAGGTGGACTTCACGGTTGGCAATGCCGAGGCGCTGGCCTTCGCGGATTGTTCCTTCAACTGCTGCACCATCGCCTTTGGCATTCGCAATGTGCCCGACATGGGGAAGGCCCTGCGCGAGGCCTGGCGCGTGCTGAAACCAGGTGGTCGCTTTCTCTGCCTGGAATTTTCCCACATGGATCTGCCCGCCGCCCGGCAGCTTTACGATGCCTATTGCTTCACCGTCATTCCAGCCGTTGGAAAAATGGTGACGGGTGACGGTCAACCCTATCGCTATCTGGTCGAATCGATCCGCACCTTCCCGAAGCAGCAGGAGTTCGCGGACATGATTGCTGGCGCTGGTTTTTCCCGCGTCACCTGGCGCAATCTCACCGGCGGCATTGCCGCCATTCATTCGGGTTGGCGCATCTGATGGCCCTTGCCATCACCAACGTGTGCCGCTTGGCGCATGCAGGCTTTGTGCTGGCGCGCCACAACGCGCTGTTGCCGCCGGAGCATTCGGCCAGGCTTCCATGGCTGGCGCGCGCGGGCCTCGCTGTGGCGCAGATTGGCACGTCACACGGGAAAGCATCGCAGACCAGCCGCCTCACGGCAGCATTGACCGCACTCGGCCCCTCCTACATCAAGCTCGGGCAGTTTCTGTCGACAAGGCCGGATGTGATTGGCGCTGCCCGTGCTTTCGAATTGAAAACCCTGCAGGACAGGCTGCCGCCATTTTCCATGGCCGAAGCAAGAGCCACCATCGCGCGCGAACTGGGCCAGCCGGTTGAAACACTTTTTTCGGAATTCGGCGAGTCCATTGCTGCGGCCTCCGTCGCACAGGTGCACAAGGCGAGAACACCTGAAGGCGCATGGGTCGCGGTCAAAATCCTCCGCCCGAATGTGGAGAAGCGTTTTGCCGCCGATATCGACAGTTTCGGTTTTGCCGCCCGCATGATCGAGCGCCTCTCGCAGGAGGGCAAGCGCCTGCGCCCCGTCTCCGCGGTGAAAATGCTGGAAGACTCAATGAAGCTGGAGCTTGACCTCCGCATGGAAGCCTCGGCACTCGCGGAAATGGCCGGGAACACCAAGGACGACCCCCGTTTCCGTTTGTCAGGGATTGACTGGGCCCGGACCGCAAAGCGTGTGCTGACAACCGAGTGGATTGACGGCCTGGGCCTGTCCGAGGTGGAGGCACTGCGTGCCAAGGGCTATGATCTTGTGGGGCTCGCCGACACCATCATCCAGAGCTTCCTGCGCCAGGCCATCCGCGACGGCTTCTTCCACGCCGACATGCACCAGGGCAACCTGATGGTCGATGACACGGGAACATTGGTGGCGCTGGATCTCGGCATCATGGGCCGCCTTTCGGAGAAGGACAAAATGTTCCTCGCCGAAATCCTCTATGGCTTTATTGTCAGGGACTACATGCGCGTGGCCCAGGTGCATTTTGACGCGGGCTATGTGCCGGCCCACCAGAGCGTCAATAATTTTGCCCAGGCGCTGCGCGCCATTGGCGAGCCGATCATGTATCTTCCCGCCGAAAAAATCTCCATGGCGCGGCTTTTGACTCAGCTTTTTGAAGTGACTGAGCAGTTTGACATGGAAACCCAGCCGCAACTGCTGCTGCTGCAAAAGACCATGGTGGTGGTGGAGGGTGTGGCACGCACGCTCAATCCCCATCTCAACATGTGGGTGGCGGCGGAACCGGTGGTGAAACAGTGGATTGAGCGCAAACTCGGTCCCTTGGGAACAATGGAACAGGCCGTCGGTGCGGCGGCTTCCGTGGGCCGGGCGGCCTTGCATCTGCCGGAGATGCTGGATGATGCCAAACGTGCCACCCGCATGCTCGCTGACATGGCTGAAGGTGGCGGCCTGAAGCTCGATCCCGCCACGGCCGCCGCCATGGCCAAGGCACAAATGGGCGAGCGGCGCTGGCAGTCCCTGGCGCTCTACGCGGGCGCCGCGGCACTGGTTGTGATTGCGCTGAAGTTGGTGCTGTAATGGGGTTCACATGAGCAAGTCCATTCTCCTCATCATCGGTGGCGGCATTGCCGCCTACAAGGCACTGGAACTGGTCCGCCAGTTGAAGGTAAGGAACATTGCCGTCACGGCGATCATGACCAGGGCGGCGGAGCAGTTTGTCACACCGCTCTCCATCGCCAGCCTCTCCGGCAACAGGGTCTATGCCGATCTTTTTTCCCTCACCGATGAAACGGAGATGGGCCATATCGAACTCTCGCGGTCAGCGGATCTGGTGGTCGTGGCGCCGGCCACCGCCGACCTTTTGGCAAAAATGGCAATGGGCCTGGCCAATGACCTGGCATCGACGGCGCTTCTCGCCACCGACAAGCCGGTTCTGGTGGCCCCGGCCATGAACGTGCGCATGTGGCATCACGCGGCCACGCAACGCAATATCCGTACACTGATGAGTGGCGGCATCCACCTTGTCGGGCCCTCAGAGGGCGACATGGCCTGCGGCGAATTCGGCATGGGGCGGCTTTCGGAACCCGCTGATATTGTCGGAGCAATCGAAAACCTGTTGCAGCCGCGCGCCCTGCCCCTGCGCGGCAAGCACGTGCTGGTGACGGCCGGGCCAACGCGCGAAGCCATAGATCCCGTGCGCTACATCTCCAATCATTCTTCCGGAAAGCAAGGCTATGCCATTGCAGGTGCTGCGGTGGCGCTGGGGGCGCAGGTCACCCTTGTGAGCGGACCTGTCTCTCTTCCTCTGCCGCCGGGTGCTGCCGTCCTGCCGGTGACGACAGCAGACGAGATGTTGAAGGCCGTGCAATCGGCACTGCCTTGCGACATCGCCATCTTCACGGCAGCCGTGGCTGATTGGAAAGTGGCAACGCCGGCTGGTGAAAAGATCAAGAAGCAGGATACTGGCAGCCTGCCATCGCTTACCTTCACCGAGAACCCCGATATCCTCAAGACCATCGCCTCACTCAAATCAGGCAGACCGAAACTTGTTGTGGGCTTTGCCGCCGAAACCGAAAACGTCATCGCGCACGCCAGTGCCAAACTCAAAAAGAAGGCCTGCGATCTCATTGTCGCCAATGATGTTTCGCCGGACAGCGGCGTGTTTGGCGGCGATGCCAATACGGTGCATCTTGTGTCGGCCTCCGGTGTTGAGAGTTGGCCCAGATTGTCAAAGGCCGCAGTGGCCCAGCGGCTCATGGAAAAACTTGCGAGTAAAGTGTGAAGCTCCCCATTCTTCGCCTGCCCCATGGCGCTGACCTGCCACTGCCGGACTATGCGACGGCGGGGGCGGCGGGCATGGATTTGCGCGCCGCCGAAAGCATGACGTTGAAGGCGGGGGGCCGGGTCCTCGTGTCCACCGGCATTGCCATTGCGCTGCCCGTGACCCATGAGGCCCAGGTGCGGCCCCGCTCCGGCCTTGCGGTCAAGCATGGGGTCACGGTTCTCAATGCGCCTGGCACCATCGACAGTGACTATCGCGGCGAGATCAAGGTGCCGCTGATCAACCATGGCGCTGAGGACTTTGTCATCACGCGCGGCGACCGCATTGCCCAGTTGGTGGTGGCACCGGTGGCACGGGTTGAGATTGTCGAAGTTGAAATGCTGGATGAAACCCACCGTGGTGCTGGCGGTTTTGGTTCCAGCGGGAGTTCGTGATGCCCCTCTCCGACGAAGAAGTTGAACGCTACGCCCGCCACATCGTGCTGCCGGAGGTGGGTGGACCGGGGCAGAACAGGC
>JANPDD010000114.1:0-8470 GCA_031431295.1 Hyphomicrobiales bacterium
GACACACTGTCTTCAATATTGTTGACCCAGCTGAAGTAACTTCCCGGATCATCTTCGCGGTGGCGGGCCTTCAGGCTCTTTTCGCTGCCACCGAAGTAGAAGCGCAAGCCCCCAGTCACGGACATGTAATCGTTGGTCCCCACCATGCCGTCAACGAAGAACGATGCGGGGAATGAGCCCGGCTGCATTTCAAGGCCAAAGGCTGCCACATCGGTGTCCATGAAATGGCGATAGCCGGCCGAAATGCGGAAATTGTCAGAGGCGTAAAGCCCTGCTTCAATGCCGCCATAAATATCATCGGTGTTGAAATTGGAAATGTCTTCGAGGCCCGCCACTGCGGAAATCGTCACCTGGTCCAGGTAGAATTCCGCCTCGGCACCCGCCCTGAGAACATCATTCCCATCAAGGTCAAAATACTGGGCATGGAGGCCCACGAGATAGGAGGCCGGATCGCGCATGAACAGGTGGCCACCCACGCCAAAATACTCGTCATCACCAATTTGGCCGCCGCCCACATCCAACTGAAGGCCGAATGAACAGGCAATCGGCATGCTCAGCGTTGCAACACCGAGATAACGCGAACCATCATCTGACGTATCGTTCTCAAAAAAACCGCCCGATCCTTCGAGCTTGCCATTGACGCCTGACACGGCTTGGGTGCAGCCCGGATCAAAATCCGCTGCCTGGCCGACAGACCCAAACATGCCGGTCATGACGGCGGTCGAAAACAACAATACACCCTTGCGCTGCGCGTAGTTCATATGAACACCCTATTCCCTGATTTGAGCTTTAATTATTTTGACCGGATATTGAGTGAAACCGCGCAAGTTGTCGAGCGGCAGATGGGTTCTTTGGACTGCTGTTGCAATGCTGCAACGGTCCATCCCCGAGCGCACTGGACATGCCCCATGATTCATTCCATTGGCGATCGCAAATACATTCGCCAAGTTATTGTATTTGTTTGGTTTGTTTCTCTTTGTCGGCAATCCTGCGAGCCCAATTCAGACAGGCGATGGCCTTGTGCAGGGAGGACTTGCTTTTGCCTTTGATCCGCGACCCGCCCAGTGCCGACATAAACAGGTCGCGCAGGACGCCCAGCAGTTCCTCGTCGGACAGTGAAAAACGGGTGATGTCCGCGAGAGCAAGTTCATCTGATTCCATGGCGGGTTCAGGTTCCTGTCGGCTGCGAAACCGCGCCGCATGCTTTGCCAGGTGCGCATGCAGCAACTGTTCGAAATTCCGTTGCACGGTGAGGTTTTTGCCGTGCAGCCGGTAGCCCAGCAGAACCTCCGGCAGGTTGGCCATGTCATGCTTTTCCGAAAGCCTGAGCCAGAAATCCAGATCCGCAGCATAGCGGAACTGCGGGCGGTAGCCCTGCAATTCCTGGAACACCTCCCTTCGGATCATGGCGGAGGGATTGTTGATGGGGGCAACAAGGGAATCATTGATGATCGATTTGCAGGCCGCCACCGTGACCGGATATTCCAGCAGGTCGCGCTTTGACTGTCCCTCCTCATCAATCGGCTGCGCGTAGGAGCCCACGACCGCGATGCCGGGGTGCCGCAGCATGTAGGCAAGCTGGCGCTCCAGCCGCTCCGGCAGGGCGATGTCGTCGTGGTCCATGCGCGCCACCAGCGCGTGCTTGGCCGCGGCAAAACCTGCATTGGCGGCCCTGGGTTCACCGCCATTGGCCTGGGTGATGACCCTGACGCGGGCGTCCACGGCGGCAAAGTTCTGCGCGATCTGCAAGGTGTCATCGGTTGAACCGTCATCAACCACAATGAACTCGAAGTTCCTGTGGCTTTGCACAAGGATGCTGGCAATCGCCTCAGTCAGGAAATTTGCGCCATTGTGGACAGGGAGCACGACAGACACCGGGTCTCCCAAAGGTTCCGGTTTTGCAGGTCGCAATTTACGCGGTCGCAGCGGCACCATCTCCATTTGAAAAAGTTCGGCACCAGCCTTCACATGCTCACGCAGCCTTGGATCTGAAGCGAGCCCTTCATGGAACAGTTCAACGGCGCGAAATCCACGCCTTGCAAAAATCTCCCGCCAGTGGGCGCGGCGCCCGCCATCCGCTGGAGGAGGCACAAAGAACACCGTGTCGCTTGCCTGCGCCAGCCCGGCCACATGGCGCTTCATCTGGCTGGAAAATCCCGCCGGCATGACGCCAAAGGAAATTGCAAGATCATGGCGCTGCTCTTCCGGCTGGTCGTTCCGGGGCACATGGAATCGTGCTCCGTGCCGCGCGAGTGCCAACTGCAACAAGGTATCTGTGCCAACGCCAAGAACCGACGTCACAGCGGCAAAACGGCAGAGGTGTTCAGCCAACGCATCGGCTTCGAGCTGCGGAAAGGGTGAGGGAACTGAAATGCGGAGCGCCGGGGCCGGGTCTTCTCCATTTTCGGCAACTGCAAGTGATCTGCCATCGAGCTCATGTCCGAGTTTGGCGAGAAGGCGCGTTGCCGCCGTTCTGCCGAGCAGGTCCACCATATAGGTTTCCATTTCCGCAGTGGGCCAGCCGATCTCGCGAAAGCCGACGAAATAATTGTGGAACCTGTCATGCCAGTTGATCGGATAGGGAACACCCAGCGGTCGTCCGAACCGGTGCAACCAGCGCAGGAAGGGCAGGCACAGGGTGCGGCCACCGGCCTGGCGGAATTTTTCGTGAAGATAACCTTCCTCGCCGCCAAAGCCGCGAAAGGCCGGATTGAAACCAACCCACGCCGTTCGTCGGCAGGCAAAAACACCAAGGCCCTGCATGGGAATGTCGAAGGGCGGGCCGTCAGGGTCATCGCCTGCGGGATCATAGGCAAAACGGCCGTACATGCCATGGGACCAGACCGGCTCGAAATGGGTGAGGAGTTTTTCCAGATTGTCAGTGACCATCGGACCTTGCAGCAGGTCAGGCGTATCGGGCTCAGCCCGGAAATAATCGAACAGGCGCTTCAGGCTGCCGGGTTCAAACAGCACATGGCAATCCATGCAGACGACAAAATCGCCGCTCGCCTCGCGGAAAATCCGGCCCTTAGACGGCGCCGTGCCCGAAACATCCGTGACAGGCACATAGCGCAGATTGGGAATGTACTTCTCCAAATCCTTCAACGCCGCGCCACAGGGTCCGTCCGGCCTGTTGTCGATGATGATGAATTCAACTTCGTCGAGAATTTCCTTGTGATGCAGCCTGATGGACTGCAGGCTGAAATAAACGCCGTCATAGTCGTCATAGGTGGCCATGCCGATGGTGAAGCGCCGCGCCGGTTTTATCGGACTTGCAGCGGGAATGGCGTGGCGGCGCGCGGGCACAGGGCGTGCAAACCCACCAAAGAAACGGCCAAAGGCACCGGGCGAGAGCTTTTCCCGCAAGGTGAATTCTGACAGGCGGTCAACAACCCCGCCGAGATCGATGAAGTCGCCAAATGTGACCTCGAGGGCAGGCACGTTTGTGACGAGCTTGATGATACTGCGCACGTCTCTGTCTTTTGGTTCTGTGGCGCCCGGCACCAGGGCGAGCAACTTGAGTGCGGCATCGAAAGCGGAAAGCTGCTTGAGGCCAAGCGGGCCATGGGCTTCGAACCTGGGAAAAAGCAGCAGGTGAAGGGGCAGCGGCCCTTCTTCGGACCAGCGCTTGGCAATGCTGAAATAAGCCCGATCCCCGGCGATCGCAAAGGCTGCTGTCCCCAGCCTGTCGAGCTCAGCGATATGTTTCGAGGTTGCGGCAGGCAGGTGCAGCGGAGCTGGAAACCCTGCCACGCCCCGGCTGGACCACCAGGTTTCCCCGTCCGAGACATAGGAAAAGTCCTGTTCCATCATCCAGGCGGCAAGCGATGTGACGCCGGATCGCGGTGGGCCGGCAAGGAGGACAGCCGCGCCATCCTTTGCCACGGCCGCTGCCCTGAGGCTGAGTGATGGCTCAGGCCGCTGCAAGGCCCCCGCCACCCAGCCCAGCATCTCCGTCAGCATGCGGCCTCGCGATAAACCCCGGGAATGGATTGGCGCTGCACCTCCAACCTCACTGTGCATATCGTAGGTGGCGGCGCCAACGATGCTGACACTGCACCTCCCGTCTATGGACATGGTGCCAAGACTCCGACGGAGAGAGCTGAATATGGGATCCCGCGCCAAGTCCGGCGGCAGGCTGAGCACCGGTTCCCTTCGCCTTGCCCGGACTTTGCCTCGGACTTTGCTGGTGGTGGCCAATCAAGAACTCCGTGGTTTTTGGCAGGCAACGCGCACGAGCACAGAAAAGGCGGTTGCAGTGAAAATTGTCAAGGCACCGGAAAAGGGAGCCAGAAAATGCTTCCGGTCAAACCGCCGACGGATCCAGGCAGGGCTGGCCGTCACAGGTTGCGGGTTATTGGCTGGCCCAGATGATGCGGGCGATCCAGTCCACGTTTTTCATCTCAAATGTCTTGTTGGCGTGTTCCGGATTGAAGGAAGAAAGCTCGACCGTCTTTGCCGTCTGCCGCTGCATGATCTTGGCCATGACCTGGCCATCAGAGGTGCGCACCACCACGCGGTCCCCCTTGCGCACTGTTGCCGAAGGCGAAACGACAATTGTGTCGCCTTCGCGATAGACGGGCATCATGGATTCGCCGGTGATTTCGAGTGCATAAGCCGATGTATCGGTCACGCCCGGCACATCGACCTCGTCCCAGCCGGAACCCGCCGGAAACCCGGAATCATCGAAAAAGCCACCTTTGCCTGCTTTGGCAAACCCCAGGAGCGGCAACACCCTGACTTTCGGTTGTGCGCCCTTGCGCCCCATGAGCAGTTCCATGAACTCCTCAACCGGCGCACCGGAGGCATTGAGTACGCGGGCAATGCTTTCCGTGGTCGGCCAGCGCGGGCGGCCATCAGGCCCGTTGCGCTTGGAAGGATTGAATGACGTGGGATCAAGCCCGGATTTTTTGGCAAGGCCGGAGGGCGAAAAGCCATAGCGCTCAGCGATCACATCAATCGCGTTCCAAACCTGTTTGTGAGAAAACATGGGACCTCCCCCGTGCAAAACCGCACTTTTCCGCATCTAGGAAAATAATACGCCCCGAGATGTTGCTTGGCAAGGAAAATGTGCATGGTAAGGGAACGCCGCGCACGGAAAATCATGGGCAAGACAATCTACAAGATCATGGCCGGGGACCTCTGGTCCGAAGCATTGCGGTTGGGGAAAAGCACCGGAGCCGCCATCGACAGGCGCGACGGCTTTATCCATTTTTCAACCGCCGCCCAGGCCGAGGAAACAGCGCGCTTGCATTTTGCTGGCCAACACGGCCTGCTCCTCGTGGCGTTTGAAGCCGCGGATTTTGGGGCTGACCTGAAATGGGAGGCCTCGCGCGGCGGGGATCTGTTTCCGCATCTTTATGCCGTGCTCGATCCGGCCCGGGCAAAATGGGCTGTGCCCCTGCCATGGAATGGCGGGTCACACGGCTTTCCCGAAGGCTGGCGCGATGACCTGGGAAAAAGCCCATGAACATTCTCTCCGGCGGGTTTTCGCTTGCACGGCCGTTTTTGCAGGCACTGGATGCCGAACGCGTCCATGGCCTTGCCATTGCCATGCTCAAGGCGGCTCCGCAACGACTGCTGCAACAGCCGCGTCGCGACAGCCTGAAGCAGTCGCTGTTCGGCCTGACCTTTCACAATCCGCTGGGGCTGGCCGCAGGTTTTGACAAGAATGCCGACGTCCCCGACCAGATGCTGTCATTGGGATTTGGCTTTGTGGAAGTGGGGACAGTGACGCCACGCCCGCAGGCCGGAAATCCCCGTCCGCGCCTCTTCAGGCTGGCGAAGGACAAGGCTGTCATCAACCGCATGGGCTTCAACAATGAGGGTGCCGTGGCGGTGGCACGGCGCCTCGATGCGAGGCGCGGGCGCGGTGGCATCGTGGGCGTCAATATCGGCGCAAACAAGGATTCGGATGACCGCTTGGCAGACTATGTCGAAGCGCTGCGCTGGCTGGGCCCCCGGGCGGCCTATGTCACCATCAATGTCTCATCGCCCAATACACCGGGCTTGCGCGGTCTCCAGTCGCGCGTCGAGCTGCGGAAACTGCTCGATCAGCTGAACGAGGCGCGCCACAAACTGCCGCGCAGGCTTGCCATGCTGCTGAAGATTGCTCCCGATCTCTCAGACGCGGAACTCCAGGACATCGCCCGCTGCACTGGCAAGGGCGAGGTTGATGGTGTGATCATTTCCAACACCACCCTGACGCGCCCCGATCTCGTCTCCAGGCGCGCCAGCGAGCAGGGAGGATTGTCAGGCCAACCTCTTTTTTCACTTTCAACGCGGCAACTTGCCAGGTTCCATCAGATGACGGCAGGGCGCATTCCACTCGTGGGTGCCGGCGGCATTTCCGATGTCGAGACGGCTTGGACAAAAATTCTCGCCGGCGCATCGCTGCTGCAGCTCTATACGGCTCTGGTCTATCAGGGGCCAGGTCTTGTTCCACGCATACTCGACGGGCTCGCCGAAAAACTGCGGGAGCGCCACCTCATCAACATTTCAGAAGCCGTCGGCTTGAAGTCTGCTGAATTGTCGCGTGGTTAACAAAGCCTTGCCGGGTTTGGTTAAGATTTTTTTGACGTCTGCAGGTCCATTGTCGGGGGAGTTTGTTTTCCCCTGGAGTTTGCCATGCCTTTCGCTGTCACTGAACAGCCCTTTCACCGCTGCCATGCCTGCTTTCTTGCCATGGCCGTTGCAGCCTCTGTCCTTCTGTCCGGGTGCCAGACCAGGACCGCAGGGCTCGCTGGCGGTGAGCTGACAACGGCAAGCACGACCAAACTGGAAGAGGGTCCGTCTTTCAAGAAGACCGAGGCACTGGCGCGGCAATGGCAGAAGGACAAGGCTGATGCCCAGGTTGGCCTCGCCTATGCCACCAATCTTGACCGTATCGGCCAGCGTCCCAATGCCATTTCCGTGTTGCGAACAGTTGCCGATGCCAATTCCGCCAGCGCAACCGTGCAGGTCGAAGTGGGCCGCAGGCTGATGGCCGCCGGCGCCTTTGACGATGCCGCAATGGTTCTGGAACGCGCCGCCAGCCTCAACCCGGCCGACGCACCAACCTTGTCAACCCTGGGTTCCGCCTATGACCAGCTGGGCCGCCACGGCGAGGCCCGCGAACAGTATCACAAGGCCCTTGTCATAAATCCAGGGTCAGTCGCCACCCGCAACAACCTGGCGATGTCCCATGCCCTTCAGGGACAATTGCCGGAAGCTGAAAAACTGCTCCGCGAGCTGATGAATTCCGGCGGTGCCAATGCCGCACGGGTGCGCCAGAACCTGGCCCTTGTCGTGGGCCTGCAAGGCCGCTTCGACGAGGCCAAGAAAATTGCCAGTGAAGACCTGCCGCCCGACCAGGTTGAGGCCAACATGGCCTACCTGCAGCAGATGCTCTCACAACCCAACACCTGGAAAAAACTGCAGGACGACAACGGCTAGGGCAACGGGCGAGCAAGTTGAATCGCTTGCGAAGCGAAAGTTGCTCCAGATTCAATATGCTACAGCAACTTGTCTGCGTTCAATTGAAGGCAGGGTGCTGCAGGCCAATGGACACCGCAGTCACGGCTTGTCCCTGACCCACTCCAGAAACGCTTCCAGCCATTTGCCCAAACGCCGGCGTGTCTCGGCATCCGTCAGGTTGCCGTCACCATCAAACTTGAGCTCGTTGTGCACGATCATGATTTCCGGCCGCGGCATGACTATGGCTTGCAGGGCCTGCAAGTTCTGCCTGAGGTGATATTGCGCCCGCGCGGTGCCGGCCATGGCACCGGCACTTGCGCCCACCACGCCCGTGCGTTTCCATTTGAACGGGGCATTGCAAATGGAGAGCCAGTCATTCGCATTTTTCAAAACACCGGGGACCGAGAACTGGTATTCCGGCGTTGCGATGATGACACCATCGGCAGCCCGGATGCGCTCTGCCAGTTCTGTGACAACAGCGGGTTTGCCGTGGGCGGCGATTTCATCTTCGTCAAACAGCGGAATGCCATGCAGGGTAACAATCTCAATCCCAGCCTTTGCAGATGCCATGTCCTTGAGTGCCCGCAACAGGCCTGTATTGGTGGAGGCTTTGCGGAGCGCTCCGCTGATGCCGATGACCTTCATAGGGTGTGTCCTGTTCGCATGCGTTTGAACGCCGCCAAAGCCCGGTCCCGCGCCTTGCCATGGTCCACCATGGGAGCAGGATAGCCGCGCGGCGGCAAGGGCATTGTCCAGGGCTTGTGAATGAAGGCTGCCGGCACATCCTTGAGTTCGGGGAGCCAGCGCCGCACGTAAACCCCATCGGGATCAAATTTTTCTCCCTGCAGCACAGGATTGAAAATGCGGAAATAGGGGGCCGCATCGGCCCCGCAGCCCGCCACCCATTGCCAGCTTGCTGAATTGCTGGCGATGTCCGCGTCCACAAGCGTGTCCCAGAACCAGCGTTCACCCTGCTGCCAGGAAATGAGCAGATCCTTGATGAGGAATGAAGCTG
>JANPDD010000115.1:0-6491 GCA_031431295.1 Hyphomicrobiales bacterium
GGCAAAGCCAAGGTCGAAGCCATATTCACCTTCACTAACGCCGCGTATAATTTTATACGCATCCCGAAACTCATGGCCGCAGTAGCCTGAACGTCATGAAAAGCAGAGCAAAGAGGCGGAAAGTCCTCGCACACAAACCGCACCACTGACGTCCATACTCTTTCAAAAATCAAAACCACGCAAAGCGAAGCGTTTTTCAGCAACCTGCTAGAGCAACGGGCGAGCAAATGGTCCCGGCTTTTGCCGGGATGACGCCACGTGCGAAGCGAAAATTGCTCCAGATTCAATAAGCTACGGTAAATTGTCTACGTTCAATTGAACGCAGGTTGCTGTAGGGCTTAAACCGTCCTCAAGAAAGTTTGACCGCCTTTGGACCCCCGAATGGCAGGCCGCTTCCCGGCGCGGCCGGTTCCTCGGGCTCAAAAATCTCGGCGTCGAATACAATGCGTTCAATGCGCACGCCGGGGAAGATGATGATTTCCGCTTCGCCCGTCGCCACTGCGGCTGGGACATTCGCTCTGCGCCGCAGATCAAATTCAAGAACCGATGACATGTGTTGTTTCCGGCTTTTCTGTTGACTCGATGGTTTGCCTGGCAGCGATTAAGGCCAGCCTTGGTTAACAAACCGTAACGCCGCCGGGCGCTATTCCTCGCACCAGGTCAGTCCCCCATGGCCGCTGCGGTCTTCAACCTCGACAACCCAGATATCGGGATCACTGCGCTGTTCCTTTGCCAAAACCGCATCAATGTCGGAGAGCTTTGCGGAACCCGGAAAGGCCAGGCGGAAGCGCCGCTCGCCATCATCGGAAACGGCAGGCCCCGCCGCCGGTGACAACAGGCTGTAGCGCCCGTCAAGGTGATTGATCATCACATGGATGGCGCCCGCTTCGTCTGCGCCTCGCCGCACCACAGTTGCAAACAGGCCCTGCCCGCTGCAGCGCCGTAGCAGGGCATGCACCCAGATTGAGGATTTCAGGCGCGGCGTCACGGCCGCAGCATCACTGTGCAGGGATCGAAAGTGCCGCCTGGGACACTTTCAGTGCGGCCAGCACATCCCGGGAAATCTGGCCGTCCATGGCAAGGCCGAGGTCCATCTGGAACTTGAGCACTGCGGAACGTGTGTCTTCGTCCAGTTCACCGGACATGCTGGTGATTTCATAACCCAATTGACGCAGGCTCTTCTGTGCACTGCTGATTTGCGCCAGTCCCTGCGGTTTTGCTTCAGTGGCACGGGGTGCAGGCTCAGCCCCGGCGGGGGCGGAAATTGACCCAGTGAATTCAGACGCCGCCAGCACCTTTCGTGTGTAACGGATGTGATTGAGCAGCTCCTTGCTGTCCTCGCCTGTCACGGCAAGGCCATTGTCGGATTGGTACTTGCGGATTGCAAGCCTGGTTTGCTTTCCCATCACGCCATCAACGAGCCCAAGAAAGTGGCCCGTGGCGGAAAGTTCGCGCTGCACATCCTCGACCCGCGCATCGTAGCTGATCGTGACCGTGTTCTGCGTTTTGGCTGGCGCTTTCACAATCACGTGGGTTGAGGCCCCGTCAGGCACGGCATGGCGCTGGCCCGAGGCCCCGTTGCCATAAAAGGCATTCCACACGATCATGCCCGCCAATCCCAGGGCCAGCACTGACAGTGCCGCCGCTCCAGGGCGCACCAGCGGGCCTTCCTCGTCCAGGATCACTTGCTTGCCGTTGGAACGTCGACGCATAAACAACCTACCCTGGAGGACGATCACTTTTGACTTGAAATCACGGCCAATCTGCCCTGCCTTGGTTAACGTGGGCTTTCCACGCACTGGACCACAACCGCATGGTCAACGACGGGTTAATGGCGCGGCATGAATTTGAATCAATTTTTCTGTCTACGTTTCAGCGGCTGGCAACTGCAGCCTGCTAGCCTTCCAGACGGACGGAATGCCAGGACAGGTGACACATGGGGATATTGAGAAAAACAGTGCTGGTCGGTGCCCTCGCATTGGCGCTGCCAACGCCGCCCGAAAACAACAAGGCAGATGGCGTGGTTGCCCAAAACCCATCAAGCCTTGCCTATGTTTCTGCTGCCGCCCAAACACTCGCAGACGTGCAGACTTTCTGCGCCCGCCAACCCGGTGTCTGCAGCGCCGCAGGCCATATCGCCCTCAAGATGGAAGCCAAGGCCAAATACAGCGCCAAACTCCTCTATGAATGGGCAAACGAAGCAAGCCAGCCAACTGCAGCGATTTCCGCGGCAAACCTTGACCTTGCCGGAACGGACAAGATTTCCACAGGTTCACTGGGACGTGAAAGCGCGCTTCCGCAATCTCAATCAACACGTCGCATTGAGGATCTCATACTCAGTTGGGAGGCTCTTCCTGAGGCGCACCTTGTCGGCACTGGCGTCAGGGGCCATCGCAAGGGTTAGCGCCAGGCTACCAGACAGGGTATGATCTGGTAATGACTGATCTGCAAACCCTGCGGGATGACTTTGCCGTCCTTGATGATTGGGAGGACCGCTACCGCCATGTCATCGAATTGGGCAAGGCGCTGCCGGACATGCCGATGGCACTCAAGACTCCGGCCACAAAGGTCTCGGGCTGTGCGAGCCAAGTCTGGATCCATTCGCGTGTCGTCAACCGGGGTGGCAAACAATACCTGGAAATGGTGGGTGACAGTGACGCCCTTATCGTCAAGGGTCTGATCGCCATTGCATTCATGGTGTTCGCCCCCCTGCCCTTGCGCGACGTTGCCAGTATCGATGCCGTAAGCATTTTCTCTGACCTGGGATTGCGTGAGCACTTGACGCCGCAGCGCTCCAATGGCCTTGCCTCAATGGTTGCACGCATCAAGGCTGATGCGGCCCATGCCCAGGCGGCGTGACTGCAGGACGGTAGTCAGCCACGGCCCAGTGCCCAATTTTTGAAGGGCCTGCATGGCGCAGTCTTGGCTTCAGACCATAGTGGCGCGAAAGTCTTGCCAGCCCCAGCGCCAGAATGGCCTTGCCCGATCGCCGTGGCAACGCCAGCAGCCGTTCGGCCTGTTCAAAACCCGAACACAAGCAGCAGACCCGCAGCAGCACACCTGAAAGCTCTGGCCCCACCGCCTCCAGCGCGTCATGTACGCGGCCGCGCGCCGCAAACACACTGTCGGAAAACCGCGCCACCGCGTTGTCACTGAACTGCCAATGCCGCGAACCACCAGCTTCGGCTGGCGCATAATTGCTTGTGACACGCGGTGACAAATGGGCCTTTTCATAGTCCGCCCGGAGCTTTTCAGCCGCGCGCATCAGCTCACGGTCAAAATAGTCCCTGCCCTCTTGCGTTTTTTGACAGAGCAACTTGCCAAGCGGGCTTTCCTGCCCGTCAATGACGGCGCGTGGCGTGTCACGCGCTGCCCGGTACAAACCGTCATCTCCCGGCTTGAGCGTGCCGTCGGCAACCAGTTTTTCGATTGCCCCATTGAGGCGGGCCGCCAGCCTGCGCTGCCCCGCGCCATCGCTTGTCAGCTTTTCCCAGCGCCCCGCCCGGAAGCGCAAGGCAACAGCATTGCCCTTGAGGGTCTTGAGGAAGTTGGTGGTTGGGCGGGAAGTTGGTTTGGCAGCAACAGGCGCGGCGGCTGGCTTGGGCATGAAAGGACTCCATCTTGGAGTCCCAATATGGGCTATCTTTCCTAGGAGTCAATGCGTATTCTAGGCGATTGCGGCCAGGTCAATTTCCAGCCTGTCGGACTTGGACATGAAGTGGTCATAGCACAACACCATCTCCACCCTGCCATCGCGCAGCGCCAGCGGCAGCCGCAGCCAATATTGCACCAGGTGTTCCTTGTGCTTCTGCGGCGCAATCACCACGCCCTGTGTGGGCAGCGCCTCGTTGACCGTCCGCTCAAAAGCGGTGAGCCAGTAGTCCTGCTTGTCGCACCAGTCGAGGTCCTTGAGCTGCTGGCCGGTGATCTCCCGGTCATAGACATCGCGCAATCTGGTTCCCGCCAGCCGGATCCGCGACGAGAGGATTGTCTCACCGATTTCAATGAGGCTGATTCCCGACAGGAGCCGTGGAATATCCGTTGGCGAAATGTCAGCCCGCCGTGGCACGCCAAGGCCGCGGGCCTTGCCAAGCCAATAGTCATAAAGCTGGCGCTGCTCAGGCACAACAAGTTGCGCCCTGAACGCACGACCGTCCTGTCCCAACACTTCCGCCGCCCCTTGCCGTTCGAATCGGTATCGCCACCGACTCACCCATTTATGAATCAGCGGATTCAAGCGCGCAAGAGTCAGCGGCGAAAGAATGCAACTATCTTTTCTTCTTGGGTTTGCGCCCCAGACCCATGGTCTTTGCAAGTTTGGAACGCGTTTCCGCATAGCGCGGCGCCACCATGGGATAGTCTGCAGGAAGGCCCCATTTGGCGCGGTATTGTTCCGGCGTGAGTGCATACTTCACACGCAAGTGCCGCTTCAGCGATTTGAAGTGGCGGCCGTCCTCAAGGCAAATCAGGTAGTTCGGAAAAACAGTTTTCTTGTACTGCTGCTTTTGCACCGGTGCCGCGGCAGACCCTTTGTCGAGGCCGACAAGGGCCACGTGGACATCGGCCAAAAGCTTGGCGATTTCACTGCGCGGCATTTCATTGCGCGAGACATAGGCAGAAACGATCTGCGCTGCCATGGCAGTTGTGCTTGTGTTTTGATCAGTCATGACAGGGGAGATAAACCGAACCGCATCGCCAATCAATGCACCGGTGCGTAGGGTCCTGCCTTGCGCACTGCCCAGTCCCAGTAGGTGATGAGGATGCGGGCTTTGTTGATTGAAAGCGTATCAAACATGGACTGCAACTCAGAGATGTCACGTTCCGGATCAATCAGCGGAACTTCACCGCGTTTCAAACCCGGCAACAGGTCTCCCAGGCTTCCACGCGGATAACCTGCGGTCTTCAGCAGGACAACCATGGCTTCACCGGCGCGGTCGAACAGAATGCGCTGGATCGTGTCGCCATCAACGCCGATGGCCTTGCCCAGCCGTTGGGCCGACGACTCGACCTTGCCGCGACATGCCATGTTCAGCAGCTCGGTGATTTCGCCCGCACTCGGCAACTCGATATCCTTGGTTTCATCTCCGTCTTTTGTGGAGAGCGTGATCTTCAGAATCTTGGTGAGCGTTTCCGAATCCGTCAGAAACCGGTGCAGCAAATAGCGCCGCAACTGCGCGGGCGCGGGCCAGAACAGTTCAAAGGCATTTGGTGCCGAAAGATCGGCTCGCGTTGACAGCGGAGCCATGAGGTCCGGCATTTCCGCCGCCACCTCCGTCAGCGCGATGAAACCGTCGTGGGAAATCTCGGCACCGGCGTTGCGCACCAGCGTGAGCAACACTGATGGATCACGCGTGGCGATCAGTTTGTCGCTGATGGCGCGCGAGAGCCTGCGGCGGCGTGCCACCATGCGGCGCTTTCCCGCACTTGGTTCCCCAATTGCGATTGCAAGATCATGATCGGTGATGTGCATGCAATCTTCAAGCAATGGACCGGAAACCTCTACGCGCTCGTCGCGGATCAGCTTGGCAACCAGAAGCTGGGGCGGGTTGTCCATCATGGCGAGACGCTGGGCCAGCATCTGCAGCGACTTGGTGGCAAGTTTCGGCAGCATCCGCAGCAGCGTGTCGGCGGCCAGCGCGCGTTCGTGTGGGAGGCCTGAGTTGCTGCCTGATGACATCATGTCGAGGAGCGAGCGTGCAAGTTCTGCAGGCTCCATGGCCTCATCGGTCTGCGGTTCAACACGCACCGGCGGCGGAACATAGGGACCAGGTTCCGTGGCAACTTGCTCTTCCGGCAAGGCCTCAATAATGCGGGACAGGTCATGTTCGGGGGCTATGACTTCGGAAGTGCCTGCCGCTTCCTGTTCCGCCGCCATGATCTCTGCGGCTTCCCGTAAATAATCGGCGCGTTCCTCCAATGTCGGACTGGCCAGCACCTGGCGCCAGACATTTTCGATATCCAGTTGCTGCAAGCGTACAGTTGCATCCTCGCGCAGCCGCTGCTGCACCAGGTCCATCGATGGAGGTGCTATTTCAACCCTTTCGCCATCGTCTTCAACAACGCGCGGCGGGGGCGGCGGAGGCGGCGGCGGAAGGATTTCCGGAAGGGCAATGGCTGGTGCAAGCTTGCGCGCCGGCGAAGCGAGAACGCGTTCAAGTGGGGAACGGTACTGCACGACTGTCGCTGACAAGTCGGGTGTTGCTGCTTCAAATACTGGGAAAGGTGCCGCCCCCAAAGCCATATCCACGGTCGGTACGGTGGCCAGCGAAATGTCAACAGGTGCGGCATCCAGCGCCGTGATCTGCTCTACTGGCAATGTACGCTGGTCAACTTCCACGATTTGGTGTGCAAGGGGCGGTTCGGGCTCCAGCGCCTGTACAAATTCGGTCTCGATGACCGTTGCTGCGGGAATGTCGACAGAGGGCACCGCAAATGCCTCAGGAACAATGCCATGCTCAGCAACGGTCGTCTCAGGCGCGTATTCAAGCTGT
>JANPDD010000116.1:0-15651 GCA_031431295.1 Hyphomicrobiales bacterium
CGCGCCGCCCGTCTGCGAAGATCAAGGGAATAGTACTTGCTCATCCATGCCAGCCTCCAATCCAGCCGACATCTTGAATCACAAAGAAGATGATTTGGGAATCCCACTTCGATTCAAACAAGCAAGATCGTGCTCTAGAGCTTCGGACGATCAAATCGGAACGATTTGAGAGAGGAAGGATGCGCCAAGATATTGAATTTGCGCACAATGCTTATGGTCAGTTGATTCCAACTGACCGCGCGGCGCGTTAAGTCGCGGCACGGCCACTTTGGTTAATCATTGGGCAAACGATCAGGCGGCCAAGTGGTGCCGCCCGGAATGGAATTTCACGATCGCGACGATGTCAGGGATTATCGCCCAGTGCTTTGTCAACCACACCGCCGATGTAGCCCCCGGCAAGGGGCACAAGTATGAACAACCAAAGTTGTTGCAAGGCCCAGCCGCCTTCAACGACCGCTGTGGCAATGGACCGCGCCGGGTTGAGAGAGGTGTTCGCAACAGGGATGCTCATGATATGCATGGCAGCCAAGCTGAGGCCGATGACGATGGGGGCAAGGTTGCCAGCGCCACCCGTCCGTGTCACCCGGGCAATGATGAAGACGAACACGGCAGTCTGCATCAGTTCCATCAGCAGCGCCGCCAGCATCGAAAAGCCGCCGCCTGAATGTTCGGCAAAGCCGTTGGAAGCAAAGCCAGCAGGCAAGGTGCCGCTGCCGCTGGACTTGAAGATGATGACAAAAAACAGCGCAGACAACACGCCACCGGCAATTTGCGCGGCAACATAGGGCAGCAGTTCACGGGACGAAAACCTCCCGGCCGCGAACAAGCCAAGCGATACGGCAGGATTGAAATGGCCACCTGAAATTGGTCCGACCGCAAAGGCCATGGCCATGACCGTGATGCCGATCGAGAGCGCCACGCCGAGGCCCGCTGCGTTTCCCGAAACAAGTGCGGCACCAAGGACCGCCGAAACAAGCATGAACGTTCCCATAGCCTCGGCGAAAAGTTTGCGTGACATGTATGTCCCCACGTTGAGTTGCTGCAGGGAGTAATGCCTGATTCGCCGGTGAATGCGAATGCCATGAAATGAGTCGACGCAGCCGAAACGCATACCCGAAAGGGCCAGTGATTTTTACCCATAAAGTGATTTGCCAAACACACTGTGACGGGTGATCATGGGTATCACAAAGGCAGAGAGGTCTAGAAAATTGACGCCGCCTGAAAGTTCAGCAAGAGGAAATTGATTGAATTTGAACAATCGCGCTGTTCCTAGTGCGACGTGTGATATTTCACATTCTGGCCAGATGGCCACAAGCAGGCCCCGCGCGGCACGCCACCCCGGGGCCTCACTCTTTTCCAGATCGTAATTTGGGGCTATGGTGGGTCCATGAACTACGTGGTCGCCCTGCCGGTGCTTGAAACGCCCACCCTGTTGTTGCGGGAAATCCAGACGCGGGATGTGCGTGACCTTGCGGCTTTCATGACGCAGCCCCGCTACCACCGCCATATTGCTTACCGCCTGCGCGATGAAGCAGCCGTTGCCGACTTTGTCCGCCGCCAGCTGGCCGCACAGGGGGACCGCCGCAGGCAGATCTTCCATCTGGCAGCAGAGGAAAAAATGAGCGGTGAAGTCGTTGGTGAAGGCTTCATCATTGCCCATGGTGGCGGTGATTTTGAAGTTGGCTGGGGCGTGCATCCGGCCATGTGGTCCATGGGGCTTGGCACTGAGATTGGCCGGGCCTTGCTGGCGCTGGGATTTGAGAAACTCAAGGCAAAGTCGCTGTGGTGCAAGATCATGGCTCCCAACAGCGCCTCGTCGAAAGTGGCAGAGAGGATCGGTATGCGGGATTCAGGCTCGCAAGCGGGCTATCCCGTGGGACAGGGGCGTCTTGAACAGGTGAATATCCACCGGATCGAGGCCGCCGACTATTTCGAATTGCCATATTGATTCCGGCTCACTGCCCCGTACGGGCCACATTCTTGTTCAGAATGCCGACTGCAAAGCGCGGGAGTGTTGGCGTGAAAATGAGGGTTTGCCTGGTGTTGTCGGGCCTGGTTTTAGTGGCACTTTGTCAACAGGCGAAGGCCACGCCCAAGGATTATTGCGAGGCCTATGCCGTAGATTTTGCCAACAAGGTGCCGCATGACGACGCGGCCTGGGCCATCCGTCATGACAATTCCCTGGGGGATTGCCTCGCCCAATACCAGCAGTCGAAAAATGACGCAAAAAAACTGGAAGTTGCCAAGAAGGTCAAGCGTGCCACGACCGCCTCCAAACCTGGACAAGTGGCAAGCAAGCCTGCCGCCACCAAGAAACCGCTGGAAGCCGAGATTGAGCCTGATCCGGTTGATGTTCCGCCCGAACCCGCTTTGATCGTGGCACCCGACATCGAGCCGCCAGCCAAACCGGCAAAAACCGCCGAACCGAAAAGGGCCAAGACCCTGTTTGCAAAACTGTTCTCGCGCAATGACCAGCCAGGCGCGGCGGGAGAAGCGGGCCAGGTTGACAAGGGCAGATTTGAGTCGGGCTCGGCTGCCTGGCTCGATTATTGTGAAAACAAGTATGCCTCCTTCAATCGCGAAAGCGGCACCTACGTCTCCTACAAGGGCGTTGAGCGAAAGTGCCTCGTCACCAACTGAGGCTGGCAAGATGAGCCTGATCGGGTTATCCGATCGCCATGGCAGTACATGTAAACGAGGTTCAGGTGGTGGGGGCGGGGCCGGCAGGTCTCATGGCCGCAGAGGTGCTGGCCAAGTCCGGCGTGCGGGTCGCCATCATTGACCATCACGCCAGCCCCGCCCGCAAATTTTTGTTGGCGGGAAGGGGCGGCCTCAATCTCACCCACAGTGAAGCGCTGGAACAGTTCCTCGCGCGCTATGGTGAGGCACGGGACTTTCTTGAACCTGCAATCCGCAGCTTTCCGCCCGATACCGTCCGCCAGTGGTGCGAAGGTCTGGGCATCAAGACGTTTGTGGGTTCGTCGGGCCGCGTCTTTCCCGCCTGCCTGAAAGCCTCGCCCGTTCTCAGGGCCTGGTTGCGGCGGCTGGCCGACCTTGGTGTCACTCTTCGCTCCAACACTGCATGGCAAGGCTTTGGCGACACGCCAACCATCCTCGCCATGGGCGGCGCGAGTTGGCCCGAATTGGGTTCTGACGGAGGCTGGGTTGAAATATTTGCGAAGGCCGGGATAGCGGTCACAGCGCTGGAGCCTTCCAACGGGCGCCAACGCGTGGCCTGGAGCGAAGGCTTTGCCGCGAAATTTGCCGGTTCCCCTGTCAAGAACATCGCCGTCACGGCCGATGGCACTTCGGTCCTGGGCGAAATCATGATCGCGCCGGATGGTCTTGAAGGGGGGGCCGTTTATGCGCTGTCAAGCCAATTGCGCAGGTCCCGGAGCATGGTGATAGACTTGAGGCCTGCCTTGTCCGGGGCCGAAGTTGAAAACCGCCTTCTGGCGCGGCGGCGCAAGGATTCACGCAGCACATTTCTGCGGAAGGCCTTCAATCTTCCACCCGTTGCCATTGCCCTGATGCGGGAAACCAACAGCAGCAATCCAAAGCAGGTAGTCGTGAACACCTCTGGCCCCGCTGATATCCGCCGCGCCATTTCAACGGCAGGTGGCGTTGCCCGCGACGAAGTCGACGCGTTTTTTAGATTGAAAAAGAAACCCAACACCTGGGTTGTGGGTGAAATGCTGGATTGGGATGCTCCGACCGGCGGCTATCTGCTGCAGGCCTGCTTCTCAACGGCCCACAGGGCGGCAAGCGACTGTGTCAAACGGCTGGCCGAAGGCTCGTGACCTGCCGCTATACCAGGTGGCAGGCCACCAGTTGGTCGCCCTTCTTCTCAAGCAACGGGGTCTTTTCGGCACAGATGCCCTGTGCCAGTGGGCAGCGGGTGCGGAAGGCGCAGCCCGATGGAGGATCGAGCGGCGAGGGCAACTCACCTGTGAGGACAATGCGTTCCTTCTTGTATGCCGGGTCGGCAATGGGCGTCGCTGACAGCAGGGCGCGGGTATAGGGGTGCTTGGGTTGCGAAAAAACCGCATCCCGTGAACCTTGCTCGACCACACGGCCAAGGTACATCACCATCACATCATCGGCGATGTGGCGCACGACCGAAAGATCGTGGCTGATGAACACATAGGCCAATTGCAGGCGTTCCTGCAGTTCGGCGAGCAAATTGAGAACCTGGGCCTGGATGGAAAGGTCAAGGGCGGACACAGGTTCATCCAGCACAAGGATGTCGGGCTCAAGCATCAGCGCACGGGCAATGGCAATGCGCTGGCGCTGTCCGCCGGAGAACATGTGGGGATAACGGCCATAGTGTTCGGGCCGAAGTCCCACCAGCCCCATCATCTCCCGCGCTTTTGCGGTTCGTTCCGCAGCCGTCAAGGTCGTGTTGACCAGGAGCGGCTCTTCCAGTGCATGGCCGATTTTCTGCCGCGGATTGAGCGAACCATAGGGGTTCTGGAACACGATCTGCACCCGGGGCCGAAGGGCTCGCAGTGTCGCCTTGTCGGCTCCCGCCACTTCGGTCTCACCGATGCGGAAGGATCCCGACGTTGGTTGCTCGATCATGGTGAGAAGCCGTGCCAGGGTTGACTTGCCGCAACCGGATTCACCAACGACGGCAAGTGTCTTGCCCGTGGCGAGCACGAAGCTTGCGCCATCCAGCGCCTTCAGGGTGGCAATTTCGCTGAACATGCCCCGGCTCACCGCATAGTGACGGCGCAGGTCGCGGGCCTGCAGAACAATGCTCATAGCCTTGCCCCATCGTCCAAAGGAAAATAGCATAGCACCCCTTGTTTGATCGGTGGCTGCGAATGGCGGCATTGATCCTGCACCAGGGTGCAGCGGGGAGAAAACAGGCAACCCTGTGGACGGTCAAACTGCCCTGGTACGGTGCCGGGAATGGAGGGCAGCTTGCGGCCCTTGGCCCGTTCCGGCAGGGATGCAAGCAGAGCCGCCGTGTAGGGGTGCCGAGGCCGCGCAAAAAGACCTACCACACCTTGCTCTTCCACCTTTTGGCCCGCATAGTGGACACTCACTGTTTCTGCCATTTCCGCGACAACGCCCATGGAATGGGTAATCAGAACAAGAGCAGTTCCAGTTTCTTCTTGAAGTTTGATCAACAGATCGAGAATCTGCGCCTGAATGGTGACGTCCAGCGCGGTGGTTGGTTCGTCGGCAATGATCAGTTTGGGCTTGCACGCCAGTGCCATGGCAATCATCACCCGCTGCGCCATGCCGCCTGAAAACTGGTGGGGATAGGCGCCAAGCCGGGACTCGGGTGCTGGAATGCCGACCGCTCCCAGAAGTTCCACAGTGCGCGCCCGCTGCTCTGCCTTGCTCATGCCGAGGTGGGTCTTGAGGGCCTCGCCCACCTGGAAGCCCACGGTGAAGCAGGGGTTGAGGCTGGTCATCGGTTCCTGGAAGATCATGGTCATGTCCTTGCCAATGATCTTGCGGCGTTCCTCCGCGCTGATGGTCAGGAAATCCCTTCCGTCAAAGACAATGCGGTCCGCCGTGATGCGCGCCGTCTTTGGCAGAAGCCCCATGACCGCGAGCATGGCCACGGATTTGCCGGAACCCGATTCCCCCACAATGGCATGGATGCGCCCCTGATCGACCGACAGGGAGACGCCATCGACCGCCCGGAACCAACCGGAACCCGTCATGAATTCCACGTTCAGGTTTTCAATCTCGAGCAGCGCCATGGCTCAACTCTTCCGCAGGCGCGGATCAAGCGCATCGCGCAGGCCGTCACCTGTGAGATTGATGGCAAGCACGGTCACCAGAATGCACAGGCCAGGCAGCGCCATGACCCACGGGTGCGACTGCATCAGGTCTCGCGTGTTGGCCAGCATGGCACCCCATTCCGGTGTTGGCGGCTGCGCGCCAAGTCCGAGAAAGCCAAGCCCCGCCGCTTCGAGGATGGCGTCCGAAATTCCAAGGGCGGCCTGGACGATGACGGGCGCCAGGCAGTTGGGCAGAACCGCCACGGTCATCAGCCTGAATGGTCCGACACCGGCTACCTTTGCCGCCGTTACATAGTCCTTGGACAGTTCGGCAAGTGCAGACGAGCGCACCTGCAATACAAAGCGCGGAATGAAGACAATCGTTATGGCAATGATGGTGTTGACCAGACTTGGACCGATTATTGCGATGATGAGAATGGCCAGTACCAGCGAAGGGATCGCCAGGATGAGATCCATGACCCGTGTGACAACCACATCCAAAAAGCCACGATACCACGCCGCTGCAAGCCCCATAGCAATGCCACCGACCATGGTAACGAGCATGACCGAAAGGCCGATAAACAGGGAAACCCGCGCCCCGTACATGAGGCGGGACAGCATGTCGCGGCCCACGGCATCAGTGCCGAGGAGAAAACGCGGATCACTGCCTTTCACCCAGAACGGTGGCAGCTTGGTGAACCCCTTGTATTGTTCAATCGGGTTGTGGGGAGCGAGGACGTTCGCAAAAACCGCAATGAAAGCGATGGCGGCAACGATTCCGAGGCCGATGACGGCCCCGCGGTTTTCGCGGAATGCCAGCCAGAACTCGCGCCAGGCTCCAGCCCGCTGGGGCGTCAATTCCGCCAATGTGATTTCACTTTGCATGGCGGATCCTGGGATTGATCAGCCCATAGAGCACATCGACCAGTACATTGACCAGAATGACGACGCTCGAGATCAGCAATATGCCACCCTGTAACGCCGGATAGTCACGCCGCCCGATCGATTCAATCAGCCATTTGCCAACCCCAGGCCAGGAGAAGATGGTTTCCGTCAGCACTGCGCCTGCAAGCAAGGTTCCGGTTTGCAAGCCAATCGCCGTCACCACCGGGATCAAGGCGTTGCGCAAAGCATGGATGCCGACAACGCGCCATGCGGGAAGTCCCTTGGCGCGGGCGGTGCGCACGTAGTCTTCTTCCAGAACCTCCAGCATCGATGACCGTGTCATGCGGGCAATCACAGCAAGGGGCACCGTGCCAAGCACGATGGACGGCAGGATGAGGTGATGCAGCACATCGCCGAACGCGCCCTTCTGGCCCGACAACAGGGAATCGATCAAGGCAAAGCCCGTAACTGGGGGATAGAAGAACTTGATCAGGTCGGTGCGCCCCGAAACAGGTGTGAGATGCAGGGTGTTCGACATGAAAAATATCAGGATAAAGCCCCACCAGAAGATTGGCATGGAATAACCTGTCAGGGCCAAACCCATGGCGGCCTGGTCATAGGCTTTGCCGCGCCGCATTGCCGCAACAACCCCAGCCGGAATGCCAATGGCGGCGGCAAGCAACATGGCACAGAAGGTGAGCTCAATGGTCGCCGGGAACAGCTTGGCGAATTCTTCGAGGATGGATGACTTTGAAACAATCGATGTGCCGAAATCGCCGTGCAGCAGCCCCCAGACATAGTCACCGAATTGCTTGACGATGGGCTGGTCCAATCCCAATTCGTGGCGCAGGATCTCAAGGCGCTCCGGAGAAATGCCGCGCTCGCCGCGGCGCACCTCAACGGGATCACCCGGCACCAGCCGGATCATCACGAACGTCACAAACATCAACGCGACAAATGTCGGCAATGTCAGCAACAGCCGTTTGATGAAATGACGCAACATTGCTGAAAGAGTGAGGGGCGGACCATACGGCCCGCCCTTCGCTGCATTCTATTCTGCGATGTCCACGTTCTGGAATTCGTGGGCACCAAACGGGCTGATCTTGAAACCCGAAACTTCCTTGCGCGTTGCTTCAAACACCGTTGAATGAGCGATGTTGAGCCATGGCACCTGGGCAGCCACGATCTGCTGGGCCGCCTTGTAGAGCTTGGTGCGCTCTGCCTGGTCAGAAATTTCCGCAGCCGTCACGATCGCCTCCTGGAACTTGGCGTCACACCACTTGGGGATGTTGTTGGCGTTGGGCTTTCCGGTCTTGTCGCAGCCCAGAAGGACGGCGAGGAAATTGTCCGGGTCGCCGTTGTCACCGGTCCAGCCAAGAAAGCCCATTTGGTGTTCGCCGGCTTGCAAGCGCTTGCGGTATTCACCCCACTCGTAAGACACGAGCGTTGCGGTGATGCCGACCTTGGCCAGATCAGCCTGGATCATTTCGCCCATGCGCTGGGCGTTGGGGTTGTAGGGGCGCGAGACCGGCATCCACCACAGGTCCGTCGCCAGATCCTTGACACCGGCCGCAGCGAGCATTCCCTTGGCTTTTTCCGGATTGTACTCGTAGTCCACAGTCGCGTCGTCATAGGACCACATGGTTGGTGGGATCGGGTTTTTCGCCTTCTGTCCGGCACCCTGGTAGACTTCCTTCAGGATGGCTTCGCGGTCGATCGCCATGGCAATGGCCTGGCGCACCTCGACTTTGTCGAACGGCGGCTTCTGGGCATTCATCGCCATATAGCCGATGTTGAGACCGGCCTGCGACAAGAGCTTGACATCAGGATTCTCGCCGATGGCTTTCAGATCAGCCGGATTCGGCGCGATCATAATCTGGCATTCGTTGGCCTGCAGCTTCGCATATCGTGACGTGGGGTCCGGTGTGATTGCATAGATCAAATCATCAATCTTGGGCTTGCCTGCCCAGCCATCAAACGCCTTGAAGCGGATCACGGCGTCCTTCTGGTAGTCAACGAAGGAGAACGAACCAGTGCCGACCGGAATTTGATCAAACTGCTCCGGCGTGCCCTTGTCCATCAGGAACTTGGCATATTCAGCTGATTGGATGGTGGCAAAGTCCATGGCCAGATTGGCGATGATCGGGGCATTTGGTTTGTTGAGCTTCATCACGACGGTCAGATCGTCGCCGCCCTTTTCAATAGAAGCCAGAAGGTCTGGCATGCTCATGTCGTTGAAGTAGTCATAGGCACCACCTGACACCTTTGCGTATGGGTGGTCGGCCTTCCACATGCGCTCAAATGACCAGATCACATCTTCAGCGGTGAGGTCGCGGGTCGGCGTAAAACCGTTCACACCGGAATGGAATTTGACGCCACTGCGCAGCTTGAATGTAATGGTCAGGCCATCGGCTGAAACCTCATAGGATTCGGCAAGGGCCGGATTGACCGATGTGGCGCCGGGCTCGAATTGAACGAGTTTGTTGTACACTGGGCGCGCCGCATCAACTGAAGTGCCCGTGGTGTTGATTGAGGGGCTGAAATTTTCCGGTGAACCTTCCGAGCAATAGACCAGCGCCTTGGCATTGGCCGCTGTTGCCGCCACCAGCATTGAAGATGCCAGCAGCGCAATCCGGACCAGGTTTCGTGATTTCATGATGTAACTCCCTAATGTTTGCCGCTTTCAGGCGGCTTGGCAGGAGTTAAGCAGGATTTCTTGATGAAGGCAAAGCGGGAGTGAATTTCGCTTGCCGGGTCGCTCCATACGGCAATTTGGGCTCTTGCAAAATAGCTGGGCAATTTCCCGGCCAGTCTCACGTCAACCCCAGTCTCACGTCAACCAAAGCCTGCCATAGGGTGGGAGTGAAAGATGGTCTTCCTGCAGTTCGGGCTTACCTTCTCCGAGAGTGTCAAAAAACCCCGTGACGCCGGCATCGCGCAGCTTTTGAGCGGGCAGGCGCTGCCACATCTCGCTGAAATTGAAAAGGCAAACCATCGTATCGCCGTCACCCTGGCGGGCGAAGGCAAACACAGCGCTGTTGCCAAGTGACAAGATATTGGTTGGATTGGTTGCAGCGAGCATCGGCAAAGCCTTCCGCCGCCGCACGATGTGTTTTATGTCCTCCAGCAATTCTGACTCTGGCCATGATGGTTTCATTGCCGCCTGCCAATCCATGGCCGGTCGGTGCAGCCAGCGATTGTCATGGGCATGGGCGGGCGTGTCGCTGAAGCCATAATCGTTGGTGAGGCCAATCTCGTCACCCATGTAGAGAAGCGGCAAACCCCCAAACGAACAGATGAGAGCGTGGCCCATGAGTATGCGGTGGATGGCAACCGTGATGCCCTCCACGTCGCCAGCTTCCTTTGCGGCTTCAAGTCCGGCAAGGCTTGCGAACGTGCCACTGTTGCGCCGGTCACCGGTTTCGCTGTTCTCCTGAAAGATGGCACCGCGCGCGAAACTTCCGGGATGCTGCCCCGCATAGAAGTCTGCGAGGAACTTGCGATGGCCCGGCGCCGACACATGGGGCACTACTGCCGCATCCTCATCGGTGATGGCCCAGCCAATGTCGTCATGGCAACGCAAGTAGGTTGCGAAGCTGGCATTGCGGAACAACGGCGGAAAATGCCGCGCCAGTGTGGCAGTCATCAAGTCTGTGTTGCGGGTGGCCAGCGCTGACCAGAATTGAACCATCAAGTTGTTGTGATAGGCGAGGTTGGCCTCCCGGCCTGTGTGCGTGCCAACGCCCAGATAGGGCACGAGGTCACGCGGCGCCACGATGGCCTCTGCCTTATGGATGAGGGCTGGCGCCACGATGCGCGTTGCGGCGCGCAGCGCTTGGAGCACGTCATGCACCTCCGGCAGGTTTTGGCAGTTGGTACCCATGCGCTTCCACATGAAGGCAACGGCATCGAGCCTCAGGCACGTGACACCCTTGTTGGCGAGATTGAGCATGATGTCGACGATTTCGAGATACACTTGCGGATTTGACCAGTTCAAGTCCCATTGGTGTTCGTTGAAGGTGGTCCACACCCAACGCCCAAATTCAGGATAGTGTGTGAAATTGCCGGGCGCGTCATTGGGAAAAACCTCAACCAGCGTTTCTTCGTAGGCCTTGGGCAAAGTATCGTCGGCAAACATCCAGTAGTAGTTCTGGTGGTTGGCATCGCCCGCCCGCGCCTTCAGTGCCCACGGATGTTCCTTGGCTGTGTGGTTGAGCACCAGGTCCACGCATACATCCATGTCCAGTTGGCGGAGCGCCGCCGTCACTTTCTCGAAATCTTCCATGGTTCCAAGCCGTGGATCAATCTGCCGGTAATCCATGACCGAATAACCGCCATCGCTGTTGCCGGGCCTTGGCTTCAGGCAAGGCATAAAGTGGATGTAGTTGACGCCCAGTTGCGCGAGGTAGTCGCCATGTTTGAGAACATCGTTCAGCGTGCTGGCGAAACGGTCGACATAGAACACATATCCCACGCGATCCTGGGAGAGGAACCATTCAGGGCTCAGGTCGCGTTGCAAATCGAGATCACGCAAAGGCGCAGGCCGCTCCTGCCAATGTGACAGGAGCAGTGATTTCAGCTTTGCTTCAAGTCTGTTGCTGGTGCCGTAGAGTTTGCGCAGCGGCTCCAGCAAATCCTGTTCGCTGCGGGTCCAGCGCAGATCAAAAATCCGCTGTCCGGCTTCGGTTTTCGGCGCGGCATTCGGCAATTTCGTCTCCCCTCTGCAGAGTCATTAACCCATTTTCCGTGTCTGAGGAATTGTCGCGGTTGCATATTTGGTCCAGATTGGCGTGGGTTTGGAGCAGTAGAGGATAATGCCATGACACCCATGTTGTCCGTTGAATTCAGGTCCGAACCACTGGAAAGCAAAACGGCCAAGGCTTGTGTCGCCGCATATTATGCTGAATTGGCCATTCGTTTTGAAGGGGGCTTCGACCCGCAGGCAAAGGCCTATTCCGGCGCAGATTCTGACACCCCGCCGCAGGTCCACTTTGTTGTTGGATGGGTTGGGGACCAGGCGGTGGCCTGTGGTTCGCTGGTATGGAACGATAAGACCGTGGGCGAGATCAAGCGCATGTGGGTTGCCCCGGACGCGCGGGGAGCAGGCATTGCGCGCCACTTGCTGGATCACTTGGAAGACCTTGCCCGCAAGGAAGGACTGGCAGCAGTCAGGCTGGACACGAACAAGGAATTGAGCGCCGCACAGGCCCTCTACTTGAGTTCCGGCTATTCATCCATCCCGCGTTACAACGACAATCCCTATGCCCATCACTGGTTCGGCAAAACACTCCGAAATGATGCGTTCAGGCGTTAAAGCAACTCCCCCCGGTGTTGCCCCCCAATGTGGGAGGTTTCACGTGCCGCTAAGTGTCGCCACGCCACCGAGCCTCCTGTCCAACACGAAAAACGTGCGCACCGGTGGTGCAACCGGACGGGTATTTCCGCCAACCAAAACGCCGACAAGGTTTGCCTCGTAGATGGTGAGGGCTAAACCATTTTGCGAAATCGTGGCGATGATCAGTGGTTGCGAGACGACATACTGGATTCTGTCTGCTACCACACAGTTGACCGCACCTTCATTGACGATGACAGCAGCGGCTTGCAGCGTCATGTTTGAACCAAAGTGTTCCAGAACATCCCGCGCCTGGGCTTCTGTGTTGCAGAACAGGCCGTGCAATGCCCGTGTCTGCTCGGCCTGGGCACTTCCGGTTGGAAGGCCAGCGAGCAAGCCTGTGGCAATCGCGAGTGCTGAAAAGTATTTCATTGTTTCCTCCTGAAGTGTCCCTGCGGTGTCTTTGTGCAGGTGGTTTGTCGTTGCACCGCTGCCGACCATGCTGGCAGGCGCACGTCTGAAAAGTCCCGAACAAGGCCCGAACAAGGACCGAAATGCTCCGAAGAAAACCCGAAAATTCCTGCTCATGCTGCCGGATCAGGCCGCTTGCTGGCACGGCACCGGTGATGTAGTCTTGCAAGGTTCAGCCTTGGAGTTTGAAGATGACGGCGGTTGGCTCCACCACCATCCGCGTCAATGGCCGTGAGGCCGATCTGGCGCGGGGAATAGTGACTGACGGCACGACTGCCGCAGTCGCACTCCGTCCGCAGTCACTGGCCATTCTGAGGTTGCTGGCGGCAAAACCGGGAGTTCTTGTTGCCAAGGACGAAATCATGTCCGCCGTCTGGCCCAATATTGCGGTGACTGATGACAGCCTTGTTCAGTGCGTGACCGAGATCCGC
The DNA here is from genome assembly GCA_031431295.1 of Hyphomicrobiales bacterium. Lineage (GTDB taxonomy): Bacteria > Pseudomonadota > Alphaproteobacteria > Rhizobiales > Aestuariivirgaceae > Aestuariivirga. Next base: position 12,861 of record JANPDD010000116.1, read on the forward strand.
AAGGCGCTGGGTGACAACGCACACACGATTGTCAAAACAGTGCCCAAACGCGGCTATGTCTTCGAACCAGGCGGGCAACCGTCGGCGAGTGCTCTGGCGCGGCCCGGCGGGGTTCTAGCCGTCTTGGTCGCTGCAGTTGTGGCGATCTTCGCAGGAGCACTGTGGTTCAATCAGACGCCCGGAGCCATTGAACACCCGTCAATCGCAGTCCTGCCCTTTGAGAATCTGAGTGACGATCCGCAACAGGCTTTTTTTGCTGATGGGATGGCCGAAGATCTGCTGACGGACATTTCCCGTTTGCCAGGCGTCTTCGTCATTGCGCGCAATTCATCCTTTGCCTATCGCGGCAAGGCTGACGACGTGCGCCAGGTGGCACGCGAGCTCGGCGTTCGTTACGTACTTGACGGCAGCGTCCGGCGCGCCGACGGGCAGGTGCGGATCAATGTGAAGCTTGTCGATGGCGCAACTGGAGTCCAGCGCTGGGCCGCGCGCTATGACGGCGTTCATGAGGAGATATTCGCCCTGCAAGACAGGGTTACAAAGGCCGTTATCGAAGCCTTGGCAATGCAGTTGTCTGGAACCGTAAAACTGCCGGTCGGCGGCCAGGAAACAAGCGTGCCGACGGCCTATGATGCGTTTCTGCGTGGGTGGGAACACTATCAGAAGACGACACCAGAGGACTACAAGAAGGCGATCCCTTATTTCGAGCGGGCAACAGAATTGGACCCGGACTACGGACGCGCCCACGCTGCTCTCGCCATGGTGTATTTCCGCAGCTACGACCAGAGATGGACCGGAAGCCTGGGGATATCGGCGGACCGTGCGTTCAGAACCGCGCAACGCTATCTCAAACTCGCCATGGCCCACCCGACATCGACCTCACATCAGGTGGCAGGCAATATCTCGCGCGAGCGCGGCTGGTACGACGATGCGCTCAGGGAGTTTACCTCTGCAATAACCCTCGATCCAGGCGATTCCTGGAGTTATGCCGACCAAGCCTATGCCTTGATCTGGGCTGGCAGACCTGCGGAAGCAGAAACCCAAATTGCAAAGGCCATGCGGCTTGATCCGCACTACCCTGCTGTCTTCGTTTTCTACAAGGGTTTGGCCCTGTTTGCGCAAGACCGGCTGCCAGAGGCCATCAAGACCTTCGAGGAAGCATTGCAGTTGAACCCGGACCTGCCGTTGTTGCAGCTCCATCTGGCGTCCGCCCAAGCCCTGAGTGGCAAACTGGCAGAGGCCGCCGCAATGGTAGCAGCCTTCAGTGCGGCGCGCGTCAAGGCGGGAGGATTGCCCTTCATCATGGAGCAGTTGCGGGGACATCATCAAGAGATATTCTTCAAAGCTCCCGAGCGGACCCGCCTGCTCCAAGGTCTTCGCAAGATCAAGATACCATATGATTTTGAAGACAAGGCGTTTGATGGCCAACGGCTGACAGGTGCCGAGATTGATGCCCTCGTCTTCGGCCACCGCATCCATGGCTGGAGTGAGCACGGCGCACTGGAACATGGGGCTTTCATTTCGGCCGACGGCAGTTCGGCTTTGGCTTTTGGAGATTGGTCCGTCGGCAGCGGAAGTGCCCACGTGAAAGATGACCGGCTTTGCTTGGTGTGGACGACCACGACCTTTTGCAGCGCGGTTCTGCGCAATCCCGGAGGAACAAAAACCAAAGAAAACGAATACATTCTGCTTCTTGATGGTTGGTACTTTCCATTCTCGCGGGTTGATTGAGACCGCGCAAACAAAACCCCGGCGTTTCCGCTGGGGTTTGTGTATTTCTATCTGGCCTTTGGAGACGCCGCCGCCCCTGTTCTGGTCGGCGGCTATTTTTTGGCCACCATCACATATCCGCGCGTCTTGTTGTCATTGTCCGAATCGGTCGTGTTCATGGCTGCGAACAAGTCAGCCGTTTTGACCCAGACAGGAGGATACTTGTAGCGCGCCACGTCCAAGATCAGGAAGCGGTCTGTCTCGACATCAAAGGCAGCCAAGGGTGAAATGTGACCGCCCCGTTCCTGGCCGATTGCCTTGCGGAGATAGTTCACGATGACGAACTGACCGGGCGTTGCCAGGGCACTGCGGGCATCCGTTCTGAATGCTGCGACGGAACTTTCTGAGGCGTGGGTGAGTTTGACGTTGACAGGAAATGTTCCAATCATGCCCGCAAGTTGATCAACGGTGATGCCCTGCTTCTTGATGAGTTCCAGCGGAATGATTTTCTCTGTTTCCTCTGTCAACAGGTTGTCCTGCGTGAAGGTGCGATAAGGATCAAATGCCGGAACAGCGGGAGCTGGAAGTTCCATGGCATTCAGGATCATGACAGTGCTGGCGACACCGCAGAAGGCCTGGTTTTGTTGTGTCACAAAGCTGTTGACCAGCGGAAAGTAGGCTTCACGCGCATCGGCGTCGACGAGAATTGCCTCGCCGGCATCTGATGCAGCACCGATCAGCGTTTGCGGCAGCGGCAATGTCTGTGCAATTGAAAGTGTGGAGCCAAGCAGAACTCCAAAGAATGCAATCGCGATGCGGCGCGTAAGATGAGGCATGTCACAATTCTCCAAACAGTATTGGCCTTCTAATCAGATTGACACGCCGATGTTGGCTCTACAACCAGATTCCGAAGATACCCGTGAAACAAAAAACCCCGGTGCTTCCACCGGGGTTTTGTTTCGCCGTAACCGCCGCGCTTAACAGCTGTAATACATGTCGAACTCCACCGGGTGCGGCGACATGCGGTAGCGGTCTTGTTCTTCCTGTTTCAGTTCGAGATAGCTGTCGATCTGGTCCTTGG
>JANPDD010000117.1:0-4197 GCA_031431295.1 Hyphomicrobiales bacterium
GGCTGAGGCCACCGAGAATCGTGAAATAGTACATTTCATATCCGGGCGCCGCGACACAGGGATGGTAGCCTTTCTCGAGGACAACAGTCGAACCATCCATGAGGTGATAGGCATCACCGACTTTGCCATCTTCCCGTTGCACCAGTTGCAGGCCAAAGCCATGGTTGGGGCGGAAGCGGAAATTATAGGTTTCATCGTGGCGGGTTTCGAGGGGCAAGCGGTCAGTGTCGTGCTTGTGCGGCGGAAAGCCCGACCAGCCGCCTTGGCCGACAGTGAAAAGTTCCGACACCAGCAGCCGTCCAACGCGACCATGGTATTTGGTGCCGAGAATATGCTTGATCTTGCGATGGGTCTTGGTGTCATCGGAGCCATACTGGATTTTGTCGATGTCAGCAACGCGCACGGCAAATGGCGTGAGCTCGCCGTCAAAGCGCGCACCAGCCACAAACACTTCGGCTTTGGCGGATGTGCAAACCAAGCGAACCTTTGCGCCTGGCGGTGCATAAACGCCTTCGGGCTCGCCATCCCACACGTCAGCGCCGCGTTGACCAATTGCCGCGAAAGTCTCGCCTTCGACCGTGACGTCAACCGTTCCCGTGGCGGGCACAATACCAGTTTCATATCCCGGCACCTGGTATTCAAAGGATTGTCCTTCAACTAGCTTCACAATGTTGAAATAGTTCAACGGAACGCGCGTATCGTCAATCCCGATGACAGGCTTGTTGTGGTTGTCGTGTGGCGGAATGTGCATGTTCAACCTTCGCTCAGTCTGTTGCCATTTTCATAAATGATTGAACCTCTGCCGCGGTAGGCATGGCTGGCGCGCAGCCCACCCGCGTGACCACGATGGCAGCTGTCGCAGCGCCTCGGCGCACCGCATCCGGCAGTGGTGCGCCAGCCACCAGACCCGAGATGAAACCGCCCATGAAACCATCGCCGGCACCAGTGGGCTTCAGGGCCGCTACGGCAAACACGGGCGTGTCGAAACGGTTGCCATTGCTGAAGGTGATGCAGCCCTTTGAACCCATTTTATAAACTACTAGGCGATTGTTCTGACCTGCCAATTTTTCGGCAAGTTTCAATCCATTCTGCAAACCAGCCAAAACGGCGAATTCTTCGTCATTCGCAACAATGATGTCGCACATTTCCGCAGCATCCAGGCACACCTGCCTTGCTTCGACCTTCGAGGTCCAGGAATAGGGGCGATAGTCGATGTCGATGATCAAAAACAATCCTGCTGCACGGGCCATCTGCATGGCTTTGAAGGTGGCGCTGCGAGATGGTTCCCGTGCGAGCGATGTCCCCGTTACGATGACGGCAGAGAATGCAGAGTAGCCAATGGCCGCTGCATCAGCTTCCGTCACATGAAAGTCGGCAGCATCATTGCGATAGATCACAGACTGGCAATTCTCGGCACGTGTTTCAACAACGGCCAGGGAGTTTCGAGCCTCGCCCCCGACACGTTTGATGAACTGTGTGCCCACGCTGCAGGACGCCAACGCCTTGAGTGTGTGGCGACCTACGGCATCATCAGAAACCGCAGTGAGCAATGCGGCGTTGCCGCCCTGCCTCGCAATGGCAACTGCGATGTTGGCCGCAGATCCACCAAGTGCCGCGCTGAAACCTGTGGCGTTTTCGATTTCTGTTCCCGGTGGTTCGGCGTAGAGATCGAGCCCCGCCCGACCGATGACGAGGAAGCTATTGCGGTGCATGGGGAGCGCGAGCGATAATGGTGCCATTCATGTCATCCTGGTCAGCTTGACGGCTTGGGTTGGGTGGTGTCTATTGCATTATGCAAGCGCTTGCAATGGAAGGTCGGCTGGTGACGCAAATAGGAATTGGAATCGTTGGTGGTGGCTACATGGGCAAAGCCCACTCCGTGGCCATGGCGGCTGTCGGCGCGGTGTTCGACACGGACCTTCGGCCATCGCTTGAAGTGATCTGTACAACAACTGAAAGCGGTGCGGCGGACAAGGCGCGGCAGTTTGGTTTCAAGCGTTCCACCTCGGACTGGAAAAAACTCGTTGGTGATCCGTCGGTGCAGGCCGTCGTGATTGCGAGCCCACAGGAAACGCATTGCGACATAGCGCTCGCAGCCTTTGCGTGTGGCAAACATGTGCTCTGTGAAAAGCCGCTGGGCCTCAGCCTTGCACAAAGCCAAGCCATGGTGGATGCGGCTGAGAAGAGCGGCTGCGTGCATATGGTTGGCTTCAACTATATCCGCACGCCTGCATCCCAACTGGCGCGACAAATCATTGCGCGCGGTGAGGTTGGCGACATCACTTTTTTGCGTGCTGAACACACCGAAGACTTCCTCAGTGACGCCTCGATCGCGGGTGATTGGCGCACGCAAGGTCGTGCCAATGGCAACATGGGCGATCTCGCGCCCCACATCATCAATGCAGCTTTGGCGTTGGCCGGGCCAATCACGTCTTTGGTTGCGGACATTGCAACGGTCCACAAGTCCAGAGGTGGCGTTGCCGTCAGCAATGATGACCAGAGCTCAATCATGTGTCGGTTTGCCAATGGTGCCATGGGGCAGTTGTTCGTCAGCCGCATCGCGACGGGCCGCAAAATGGGTTACGCTTATGAAATCTATGGCACCAAGGGTTCCATCAGGTTTGATCAGGAAGACCAGAATGCATTGTGGCTCTATCGTGCTGACGGGGCGGATGACCGCCGGGGTTTTGTCAAGATACTTACGGGGCCTTTGCACCCTGACTACAAACAGTTTTGCCTCGGGCCAGGGCATGGCACTGGCTATCAAGACCAGATCATCATTGAGGCCCGGGATTTCTTGCAAGCCATCCACGACGGAAAGCCGATGTGGCCGAGTTTTCGGGACGGCATGCTGGTGAACCAGATTATTGAGGCAGGCTGGCGTGCCCATGAGGGGCGCTGCTGGGTGGATATCGCGGAAATTTGAGAAATTGAAATGACAATCAAGATTGGAAATGCACCCTGTTCCTGGGGTGTTGAGTTTGCGGATGATAGCCGCAATCCGCCTTGGCAGCGTGTGCTTGATGAGTGCAAGGCCGCTGGCTATGACGGCATTGAACTTGGCCCCATTGGCTTCATGCCGGAGGACCCTGCAGCATTGGGTGATGCACTCGCTCAACGTGGCTTGCAACTTACTGGCGGCGTTGTGTTTCGACCATTCCATGATGGGGCAAAGTGGGAAGAAGTGAAGGATGCGGCGATGCGGACATGCAAGTCTCTTGCTGCGCATGGCGCAAGGCACCTCGTGCTGATTGATTCAATTTCACCACGCCGCGCTCCCACTGCCGGAAGGCCAGATGAAGCAGTGCAAATGTCAAAAGCCGAATGGAATGGCTTTTCCTCGCGGTTCCGTGAAATCGCAAGGATGGGAACTGAGGAGTTTGGCCTTACCGTTTCATTGCATCCACATGCCGCTGGTTTCATAGATTTTGAAATGGAAATAGAAAGACTGCTCGAAGTCATTGATGCCGGCGAGTTGAAGCTCTGCCTTGATACAGGCCATTCGCACTACGCGGGTTTTGATCCTGTCGTGTTCATGAAGCGGCATCGGGATCGACTGGCCTATGTGCACTTCAAGGACATTGACCCCAGTGTGAAGGCCGATGCATTGGCCAAGCGCATGGATTTCTACGAGGCGTGCGGGCAAGGTATCTTCTGCAACCTTGGCAAGGGCATGACAGACTTCAAGGCCCTGCAGAAATTCTTGCTCGACACGGGCTATGATGGTTGGTGCACGGTTGAGCAGGATTGTGATCCGGTGGGACCCACGAGTCCTGTTGATGACGCCCGCGCCAATCGCGACTATCTCGGTTCAATGCATTTCTGATGTTCGGAGTTGCAAGGAGGCAAGTCCGAGTAGGGGTTGCCTGGTGATGGTTGAAATTGCCAAAGCTGGCCGCCAATAGTCAATTGCCCCTGCACCATGCTTTGCGCGGCTACAGCAACCTGCGTTCAATTGAACGCAGACAATTTACCGTAGCTTATTGAATCTGGAGCAATTTTCGCTTCGCACGTGGCGTCATCCCGGCAAAAGCCGGGACCACGTGCTCGCCCGTTGCTCTAGAGCACGATCTTGCTTGTTTGAATCGAAGTGGGATTCCCAAATCATCTTCTTTGTGATTCAAGATGTCGGCTGGATTGGAGGCTGGCATGGATGAGCAAGTACTATTCCCTTGATCTTCGCAGACGGGCGGCGCG
>JANPDD010000118.1:0-2127 GCA_031431295.1 Hyphomicrobiales bacterium
GGACTGGCGTGGGCGTGGTTTATCAACTGTGAATGGCGCGGCCCGCCACGGCCAAAGCAGCCTCTTTCACAGCTTCCGCCAGTGTGGGGTGGGCATGGCAGGTGCGGGCGAGGTCTTCGGCTGAACCGCCAAACTCCATCAACACCGCCACTTCATGGATCAATTCACCCGCTTGCGGCCCCACGATATGGCACCCCAGCACGCGGTCCGATTTTGCATCGGCCAGGATTTTGACGAAGCCATCTGTGGTCTGGTTGGCCTTGGCGCGGCCATTGGCGAGGAAGAGGAATTTGCCGGACTTATATTTGACACCAGCGGCCTTCAGCTCGTCTTCCGTCTTGCCGACGGAGGCCACTTCCGGCGAGGTGTAGACAACGCCCGGAATGACATCATAATTCACATGGCCCGCCTGCCCTGCGAGAAGCTCGGCAAGGGCAATGCCTTCATCCTCGGCCTTGTGGGCCAGCATAGGTCCGCGGATCACATCACCAATCGCATAGATGCCCGGCACGTTCGTGGCGAAATGATCATCGACGGTGACGCGGCCCCGCTCGTCGAGTGCAATTCCGGCCTCCTTTGCACCCAGTCCTTCGGTGTAGGCGACGCGGCCAATAGCGACGAGCACCACATCGGCCTCGAGTTTTTCAGGCGTACCACCTGCTGCGGGTTCAACCGACAGGGTGACCGTGGATTTCGATGTCGTCGCGCCGATGACTTTCTGGCCCAGTTTGAATGTAAATCCCTGCTTTTCGAGGAGGCGCTGGAAGTGCTTGGCCACCTCGCCGTCCATGCCGGGCAGAATGCGGTCAAGATACTCGATGACAGTGACCTTTGAGCCGAGCCGCGCATAGACCGAACCCAACTCAAGCCCGATGACGCCTGCTCCAATAACCGCCAGATGGGCGGGGATTTTTTCGAGTTCGAGCGCACCTGTTGAGGTGACAATCTGCTTTTCGTCGATGTCCACGCCGCGCAGCTTTGCCGAGTCTGAGCCTGTGGCAATGACAATGGACTTGGTTTCGTGAATCTTGCCGTCCACCTCGACCTTGCCGGACCCCAGAATTTTCCCCGTGCCGCGAATGACATCGATCTTGTTCTTCTTCAGGAGAAAATCAATGCCCTTGGTGTTGCCGTCGATGGCCTCCTGCTTGAAGCCCATCATCCGGGCGAAGTCGACCTTCGTTTCGCTGACGAGGCCCATCTTTGCAAAGCTGTGCTTTGCCTCATGGAGCAGTTCCGTGGCATGCAGCAAAGCCTTGGAAGGAATGCAACCGACATTGAGGCATGTCCCGCCATGGGTCGCGCGCTTTTCGACAACGGCGACCTTGAGGCCCAATTGCGCGGCGCGGATGGCACACACATATCCGCCGGGGCCTGTGCCGATGACAATGAGATCGTTGGACATTCTAATTCCAATACATTGCGATCATGGCTGGGAAAATGCAGATGACAGCTAGGAATAGCGCAATAAAAATAGTTGTGAGAAACAACTTGAAGTAACCGCCAACAAGTTTTAGATGCTGGCTAACTACTTGTGACCACTCATACACTGTGATGTCACGATTGGCTCTTTCAAGCGCACGATTCCATATTGCATCATAGTCTGGCGGTTCAGGATCACTCAGGCGGCCGAATATTTCTTGGAACGCAAATCGATCTGTCAATCTGTCTTGCCAGTTTTCAAGTTTGGCGGTTGCATTTCCAGAGACAATTGCAGCAGACAGACATTGCCAAACCGCTCCTATTAAAAAGTTCAAGAATAGTAAGACCCAAAGAATTTGGTTGCTGAATGTTCTACCTACGAAAAAGGAAAATGCAGCAAGCGCAACTACGACAATGAAGTTGCTTGCTAGAGCTTCACGTCCTTTCGTGTTTCGCTCAGACAACATCTCAGATTTCTCCTACAAATCCAGCAACGAGCGCTGCGGATCTTCGAGGCCTTCCTTGAGGCGCACCAGGAAGGTGACGGCTTCCTTGCCGTCAACAATGCGGTGGTCATAGGAGAGCGCCAGATACATCATGGGGCGGATCGCCACCTGGCCATTCAAGGCGATGGGGCGTTCCTGGATCTTGTGCATGCCCAGAATGCCCGACTGTGGGGCATTGAGGATCGGCGTGGACATGAGC